>CAZBJT010000001.1:0-25305 GCA_964492215.1 uncultured Planctomycetales bacterium
AAGATCGGATAAGCCTATCTTGATCCAATCCGCAGCTATTACATTAAAGCTATATAGATCTCTCTTGTATTTGGATTTTCCCTGCCCCATCCACGAGACTAACGCTACCTGAGGCGTACCCGTTAACTCTACCAAGGTACATAACGCTTCTTCATCCGCTAAATAAAAGCGATCATCTTTTAATAAATGATGCTGAGCCTCATGACGGGCAACTTGATAGGCAATATAGGCAAATAATTGTGTTGATGCAATAACAGGCAATCCTAATTTTTGTCGTTTATTTTCGATCATCTTTATTTCATGCCAACATTGCCGCACATCAACCACTGGCTCGGACCCATTAACCGTTAAACCCATAAACGATGCTCTTCCTTTAGTCGGGTATTCGGTCAAAGCAACCCGCACTCGCTTATTTTTAGCGTCCGTATCAATATAAAAATGACCATATACATCTACAATATCAAATGTTAAATCGCTACCGTTAGCACAACAAATCAAGAATAGGCCCTGCGATTCCAAATACCTGTTAATAATAATTGTGCGACGGAGCAAAAAATTATCTCTTTTAAAGTCATCTTGCACCAACCTCTTAGCACCTTCCCACAAATCCTGCACCTTATGCAATAAAAGTGCATCTTCCTTAAAATAGTTACGCATTTTCTCATCAGCCTGATCTGGAAAATCATAATGCACAATGATGCCTTTTTTCTTACGTAATGATCTAGCTAATGAGGTTAATTTGATATTTTGTATAGGATGAAAGAATGGATTATCCAATACCTTGGCATAACGATGCGGCATGCGTCTGTTTAATCCCATGGTCATCAGTGTGCGCCCGAAGAGATGTTCATTCGCTTTGATCAATACTTGCAGGGACGGATTGTTTTGATATTCGGCAGTGGCTTCAACATTGATAGGACGGCCATGGTTGGTTTGATGCCGCATGAAATTATTCATCCGGTGCACGGCCGTACGGTGTTCCGTAGAAAGATCGTGCTCGTCCATCCAAGCCAAGACCGCAGCAACGTCCGGATTATTATCATGCAGTGCTAAAAACTCCTCACGCGTAATGTCCCCATCGTGCAACCAGCGCTCTTCCCAAAGCGGGGCTTGTTCATAAATAACGGCCAACTGCTCCGCTTCTGTCCGGGCCATATTGTACCGGCGCATAAAATCAGCGGCCTGCCATTGTTTGGTCAGCCGGGCGTATTCTTCCACGGTCTTGGCAAAATACCTGGTTTTCCAATCATAGCCGGTGGATCGCGCACTTTTTAAAGCTGTGATATCACCGACGACGCACACTGATTCGTCAGCAAAACTGATGGCATCAATGAGCGGATCGATCTGATGGGTGTAACCGGCACGGGTAGGCTCTTTAGAACTGCGGGTCATGCCCACGATAAGCACCGGCGTGCGCCTGGTTAAACCCTCCGGGATTGTCACCCGATTCGCAATAAAATCATGCAAATCCCCGGTGCTGCAATGCGCTGCAAGAGCGCCTTTCAAAAAGTCCTGCATCTGCTTGACCTGTTGAGGATAAAGGACAATAACGTGCATATCTAAGAGTGCCCTGCCCTGCTTTAAGAGCGACACGATCCGCCCCGCAATGACTTCCGCCTCATATTGATTAATGTATTGACCATCCACGACCGGTGCATCATATCGAGCCTCGCCGCCAATCACCGCTGTATCCACCACATTAAACACCCCTGGATCAATGCGGCCGTAATGGTTGGCGCGTAGGCTCGGCTGATTACGCAGGCGGCCGACCAACTCACTGATGACCCAATGGCTTGGACTCAATGATGGCCCTGCCGGGCGTGCATACACCTCTTGCATTTTGCGGCGCACTTCAGCCACATAAAGGTTATATTGTTCTTTGCCGAGGCCTAATGGCTTATCTAGGGAATGTTGGTAACGGGTAATTTCATCAAAATCATTTTCATTCAAGAGTCCGGCTTCGATAAACAAACGCATGCGGCGGCTCAAAGCGGAACCAATGCGAAGAAAATGGGAAGAAAGCCCCAGGCCCTTGTTGACATTCCCTAAATAATTCCCCCAATTGATCCCAATGGCATTATCAAGAGAACTTAAATACGTATTATTCAACCTTCCGATGATCTCTATCGGTGCTATCAGGGCCTTGGATTCTTCATTGATGGCAGCAACCAGCGCCCGGACCGCAGCTACCCGCACACGCGGATCCAGATTTTTCTCTACGGCGCGCAGCATAAATGGACTCAATGGCTGTTCGAATGCGTATAAAGTTTCTCCTAAGAACCGCAGTGGTACGCCGCCCCAAATGTCAAGCATCACATCTCTCAGGCAATTTCCCGATACCTGGGTAAACGGCACATTCCAGTCATCTGAAGGAAATTGTTCCTCTAAGTATGCGCGCAGTTCCAGCACTGAAGCAATATCCTCGCTGGCTTGAAGCTGGGCCAGGCGTTCTTCCAGATACCGGCGCCGATAGGCAAATGATGCTGATGCCCCGGCATTGACATAGGTGCCGGGACCAAAAATTTCATCCACCATGCGCCCTATTTTCTTTCCAAACACGTCTACATAAAGCTTGTTCAATGCAGGCACATAAAGTTTGAAGATTGGACCTTTGTGCCAGGTGATGTGAAAAACAGTCAACTGTGTCGGGGAATCAATCAAAGAATCCGCATGCGGTAGTTCCTCTGGTTTCAAATACCCCAAGGTCACCAAATGGGCACGACGTTCCATGTATTGAGGCGAATAGAATTCCAATAAAGCGCATAAGGCTTCATACTGATCATTGGGGGCATCCCACCGTTTGGGATCGTTCCCATCAAACATCCACCGGGCCAAGACACGCGGTTTGCCGATGCTGAAACGTTCAATGACCAACGTAGGAAATCCCGCCATGATGATCTCCGGCAAATACACCCGATGGCGGACTAAATTGCGCTGCAGATTATGACTCAAATTATCGACGCGGGCATAGATGACCGCTTGAATACCTTGCGGCTGCAATCGACCCCATGCCACCAGCTCATCGCGGACTTGCTTGATCAATGCTGCACGGGATACATCTCCGGTGCGCTGATGCGTAGGCTTCAAAACCGTTGCCAATGTTTGGGGTAAATGGCCGTCGTGCATGGCATAAAATACATAGGATGCCTTTCCATTCGCCTGAGGAACAAAATCAGGGTCGATCAAATGTTCATGGCCGGATGCCATTTGTTTCATCCTTTGGGCAATGGCATTTTGAACAGCGACCATTTTAGGCTTTCCCCCGCTCTTGTGTATTTTTTCCAATTCATCGATAAAAAATGCATACTCGACGATCTCATTGAATAATTTATGCCACAAATCAAATAATTTGACCGCTTCACGATCAGTCATAAAAAGTTCGCGGCGGCTTTTCATGCGCACGCGGCCTTCAAAAGGACTGTGCAGGAAACTCAATACTCGTCGTTCCTGCTCATATTTGATGTCTAATGCCTTGACCAAAGCAATCAATCTTTCTTGGTATGGCGTTAGTTCACCCGCATGGACCTGTGCGTACCAGGCCACAAATTCCTTAATGTGCCGGTCTTCCTGTTCACCAATCAGTGTCAGATCTTTAAATGGCGGGATGTCGACATTAAAAAATAATAAGCCATGCTCCATCACCGGCAGCTTTATTCCCTGCGACGCCCGGGTGAATTCTGGGGAGGATGTTTTTTGCCATTTGAAAAATGCATCAATTTTATCGTGCTGGTGAGCAATATAATGCTTAAGCGGGACAATGACTTGCTCACTGTATTTGCCTGCTTCTTTAATAGCCGCAAGGAAATCGTTCAAGGCGTGCGGCCTTCTTTCGCTTAAACCGGTGGGGTGATTTTCATCCAAGGCGTCATTATAAAATACGGCCAATGGGCATTTCTTCCCTTCAGCAGACAACAGGCTTAAGAAGTTGGCTTTAAATCCTTTCATCGTCGCTAAAAATTTGATTTCAGCACTGCAGGCCACAAATTCGGTATTGATCCTGTTAGGGTCATGCGGATCTCTCCAGTCAACTCCCGGGGCCCGGCTCATTAGAATCTCCGCCGCCTCATGCCAAAGCTTGGCGGTCAAATACACCACTAATGCCCGCCTTTGTTCATCACTGAATTTCTGCCAGAAGTATCCGTCACGGTCAAATATCTTCTTCCACTGGCCATTGATCTCGATTTGAAACGTACCATTACGCATACGGCGGGCCTGGGCCGCCACATGTACTGGCATTCGCGCCCACTTTAATAATTTTTCCTTACGCAATTTGTTTAATAAGTGCCGCATGGCATTTAACGCCTGCCTGTGGTCTATGGCATAACCTAAAAATGGATTGTCCGGTATATTGATCAATTCAAAAGCTTCCTCCAATAACTCTTGATCGTCGATAGGAACGGCATTGTTTCCAACACCTTCATCTTCATAAGCTTCCTCGATATGATCTATCGTGATACCTTGGGAAGGACGCAGGGTAGATGTGACCGCCATGCCTCTTATTTTTTTCACTATATCGAGCGGCAGGTGAAGTGTTGAGAGTGCGACGTCTGACATCTTGGCATAAAACATGCCGGACAAAGAAACCTGGTCTACGCCGGGCAATAAGCAGCCGCATTTCCACGCTGATTGCCTTAACAAAAATGCCGCCATGCGTGGATAAACCTTTAATATCTGGGTGACCGGCCCTAAAAAAGAGCCGATGATCGGCAAGAAAGAAAAGGCGGCAGCCATGATGGCCGGTGACTTGCGCGTGACCCATAGGGTGATCCCCACCCGAATAGCCCCATTGAAGAAAACCCCCGCGACATACCATGGATTAAATCCGCCATGGATCAGCATCAGTATGGAAGCAAAATCAATGCCAGGGATTTTGATGAGATAAAATAAGAACAATGACAATAATTCGATTAATTGCGGGTCTTTTAATTCAGCCCTGATCTCCGCCTCTTCTGCGACCGTGATCGTTCCATGAGACCTGGCTTTTGTGATCCTGTCGTCGATCCATTTCCGGGTCAAAGTCTCTCGATAGCTAGGAATAAATACAATGCCATAAAAAAACAGCCCCATATCGTGCATGAGGTTTTCAATCCGTTGGGGCAGGCCTCTTAATACAGATTTCGATCGGATTTTAAAATCATGCCATAGGATAGGTAATTGTTTGTGTAAAAACCAATGGCGGTATTTATCGCGATTTATCTGCTCGCTCTGGCGCCATTGCTTGACCGACCATTCCAACCGGTCAATAACTGCGGCGGTGGCAGCATCCTTGGCTTGCGCGCGCAGCTTGATAAAATCAATGGCATCAGCGAACGGAAATAATCGCCAATGAGAAACCCACTTGTATATGTACCCCAGTTCAAGGGGCAGCATTAAAACCAATCCTCCAACCACACCTGGGACGATATCCACTAAAACCATTTCACCTGTTGCCTCATTGATGAAAATATTACCCAAGGCATTAATGTTTAAAGGATCTGTCTGACGGGCCGTACCAAAAAATCCGATGCCATCGAGGAATTTCTTGCGGCGGGATAATTCCGACAATGTGGTGGATAACTCACCCCAAAACGCCGGTGACGCCCTGGGCTGAATCTGTGGACTGAATAAACGGGCCAATGGAAGATGAATACGGTTAAACCAAAAATCCTGGATCAGCGATGCATTAGGACTGGCCAAGCGCATGTGCCGGCCTTGCACAAAATCATAAGCCTGCACGTAACTGTTAGTAGCTTCATCGAAACGTGTGTATATGACTCTCGGGGTAAGGTCTTTTCCCGTCTGGGCATGATAAAGGTCATTGATCAACCCATTGGCAAAATGAGCGGTTAATACCGCGTACAAATTATGCCGATAGGCAAATGGTGCCTTCCGGATAAAACTATAAATCGTGTCCGCCACAAACTTACCTAAGCCGGATTCCCTATCCATGCTGCCAAAATGCTTTTCAACATATTCCCGGCCTTGGGCATCTTTGACCAAATAAACAACCGAAGCCAACCCTGCCCCTAATTTCTTGATCACCGTACGTTCACCCACTGTGAAAGGATTACCTTTGGTATCAATGGCCCGGATGGTCGACGGCAGGATTTGATCAGGTTGTAAAATCGATTTTTTAGGTAATGCATATTCATCCGGCCAGCCAGAAGGAAATCCCACGGTCTGGACGGCTAAATCGAAATCAGCAAATTGCCCCGTAGGAGCTGCGACTGTTTGTGTGACAGGCTTAACGGTCTTAAACCCGAAGAAAATAAGCCCGCCATATAAGACAGCAGCGAGAATTAATAAAGCCACTGAGGCATGCGCTGCAAAAATAAAAACATTAAATACCGCCGTGGCAAATGCCAGCCATTTAGTCCACGGCTTTACGACCAATGCGGATTGATTATTTTGGTTTAGAAAAATAGCTGAGGCAATAGCACTAAACGGCGAGATCATGCCCATCATGAATGTGCGGGTGGCTTCATTGGGGAAGAAATAAAAAACAAAACCGAACCAAATGGTCAAGACGATAAAATTCAACCGGGTCGCGTAAAGCATCCCCCGTGATTTCTCTTTAATGATGGCGCTCAATAAACCTTTTGTTTTGTGTTTGGCTTTGAGTTCTTCCCGCCGGCCCCAACTCTCCACCCAGCCATGCACAATCAAACTTAAAATAATGACGGAAATGGGTGACGTGGTGATTTGATCTGCCAGACCGCCCAGCCATAACGGCAGTGTTGCGGTCCATATCTCATAAGTCAGCGCCCAGAACCATCCCATGATGCCGACACTGAGCGGCAGCACCAACAGCTTCCACCGCCATAAAGGTTTCCAGGTCACTTTTCCCTGCAGGCGCAAATGGATCAATTGGCCGATATATTCGCCTAATGTGATGAATATGGCCCAGCCGATGATCCCTTTAAGGCTGGCTACCATCAACAAGGCTTGCCACCCGCCTATATAAGAGAAGCCGGCTGGAAAAAACATTTTCTGAAATGATAATGGCTTGATTAGGTATTGAATGAGTCCAAAGATGATCGCAATGGCCGTAAGGACAGTGGCGAAGAAGCGATCACCTATTTTTTGACGGGCGGCCTGGACTTTATGGTAGACACCCAGCAGCGGATTTCTTGAGACTGCTTGCTGCTGCATAGCTAATAGCGTCGGGTGTTCTGGAGTAAACAAGTGCGTGATATATGTATTTGTTACCGGTGTGCCATGCCATACGGCTTTGTTGTAGTCAGCATGGACTTTGGCGGCGGCCTTGATGCCTGCCCAGCGGACATCGGCCGGACTTTCTTGAGCAAGGAGTGCCGCTTCGCGCGCATGCTTATAGGCAAAGTCTGTGGCTTCACCTAAGGCTAAAAGTACATCAATTTGTGGGTTACTCGGATCTTTCACCCACCCTTGGTCTTTTACATAGGCCTCAACATGGCCCAAAGCAAAATCCATAGGATTCCCACGTCTACCATTCTTGGCGGTGCGGTCGATCTCCTCTGTCAACGCAGCGACATCAAAAAATTCATCCACCCTACCTTGTTTGATGGCCGACTCAAAGTCTTGCTTGTGTTTTTGCTGCAGCCCTAAGGGTGCAGTCCTTACTGCTGCACGCGCGGTAAGCAAATAAATAGCATATAAATGCGCTGTCTCAAAAGGCCGCACCCTTAATTTCTTCTGACTTAAAATCGCTGCGGTCAAATCCATGGCCCCATGAGAGCCGGCAACAACATACGGTTTATTCCAAGCCAATACTTTGGCCTGCGGCATGGCCTGGATCAATTGAACCGCACCCTGACCAAAACGATCCAAGGTTTTGCCCCGGCTGTCGCCATCATGCCTTTGCGTAAACGTGGGGCGGTGATCTTGTTCATAGGAATCCCGCCATAAAACAAAAGGCATGTTCCAAACTAACCGGTCAACATCAGCCAATTCAGGACGCAAATGACCCTTTTCATCCACGATATTATCCGCCAATACTGCCTGCCTCAAGGGAATGCCCAAAAGCCGGGCCGTAAATTTGGTATTGGCTATCTCCATGGGATTAATACCCAATACACTGATGTCGCTTTTTCTTCCCCTTAATCCAAGGAAGACCGCCCAGGTATCAAAACCAGCACCGGGGCCTACAACCATAACATGATGGGATTCTTTTAAATCCAATGCTAAAGGTCGGTTGGCAACGATCGCGCTGTAATATTCCGCGTCTACATTTTCATCCCCGTTATTCTGTCCGAATACCGATGGAAAAATCGGAACAATGGCCCAGTGTGCACCATCATGAGCATCAGCCATGCCCCATTTAGATAATGCATCCATGCTTTTGGCCCATACTTGAAACTTGCCTGATTCAAGACATAGGCGCGTAAGGCGATAAGACAGATTACCTATACTCACCATATTAGAATCGACATTAAAATTGACCAGCACCTCTTTTAATCGGCCCTGCATGAATATATATTCCTGATGATTGAGCCGCCAAATATTTTTAAATTGTTCATGGCCAGGCTGGGCTACTTCTGCGTGATAAGACGTTAAGTCAATGTAAACATTGTTAGGCTTTACCAGGCATCGCTTATCTGGAAAAATACCAAGCCAACGTCCGCACTCATCTTTGACTAACCAATAGGTCAAATAATGCTGATGGTCTTGCCCATAAAGCTCACGGGCCAGCCATGACCAGCCCGGGTGAGGTTTATTGCTGTTAGGCAATAACTTCTCAAGCGTGCATTCACCCACACGCAATGTTTGCAGGACATTCATGTGATTGAGTTGCAATGTTTCGGCGATGGCGGAGATTGGTGTGTCTTTAGACTGAAGATATTGCACTGCTTGAGGTTTATTCTTATTATTAATCTGCGTAGTAATCATAAATGGGAGACTGGCAGCTAAAACTGCTCCTCCTGCTGCATGCATTCCCAGCCAAACATATGTAAATACAACTGCAATAGCGAAGAGTAGTTTTACCAATAACTTCTTATTAGTCTGCCTATGCATGGCATGACCTACAAACAACGGTTCAGCCCGCGGATTTTCTTTTCTCCACTTTTCCAAATCATTAATAATCTGCACATTCAAAAGATTAAGTATCCTGCAGCTGCCTCCTTCACGGGCCAGTCGAAAAGCCCGGGGAGAAAGGTAAAACTGTTTATTTTGCCAATAGGCATTCGCTTCGACCGGCTCCGCCGGACAAAAACCGAAATGCTTGGTTAACGTGTGCAATAAAAGAATATTTGCTGCTTCAGGATGGACACTCTTTACATCAGGATAATAATCAAAGAATAGATCTAATAAAAACTTCATCCGTCCCCCTCTAAAATCGGGGTCAACGTTGGCCCGGAGCAAAGCAAAAGCACCTTTATCATTCTTAACAGCACAAATAGTCATGGCTGGTCCGGACATACGGTCTGCAGAGCTTGGCTGTGGCCATAGTTCCAAATATCTATGTTCTTTCCCATCAATGACCGCCTCACGGGTGGTCACCGTAAGTTCATGCATCTGTCTGAATCTGTCCTGTACCTTAATTGTGACGTGAGTGATCCTGGTTTTTCCAGATTTCAACTCTGCCTTCGCCAACTGCAAATTCCATTTGATTGATGATGTCTTTCCTACAAGATCTATCAATAAAAACTCTGTTGCCTTGTCATATGATGTATTGAGGATGAATGAAAAGAGTTCCTGGATCTTCTGTAATGCGAGCTCTACTTCTACTAAGGAAATTTCTTTGTCCCTAGCAAGCAGAACATTCAATTCTTTCTGTAAAATAAGAAATCTCTTCTGCGTCTCTACGTGGCCAATCGCATCTGGGTTTGATCCGAACTTTTTTAACATTTGATCAAATACGAACTTAGCATGGGCTATTTTTCCAATGCTCTCTGGCAATACAAAAAGTAACGACACTTCGAAAGCCTTCAAGTCCCCCTCTTTAGCAAAAACCTCTAGAATGCCAGCCAAAATATTTGGAAGCATGATTGTGCCGATAAGAATGAAATAGGTGGCAGGAGAAATTAAAATAATGAACGGCAGGCAGAAGACAAAAATCGCAACGATGAAGTTTGCGATGAAACCGGCTAATAGCGGCGCACCGCGTATGCCATTGGCTTTACCTTCAAAGAAAACCGCTGACCAGGTCTGTTGACGCCACAACTCTTTGAGGACTGCAATTTTCTGACCGCGCGGGGCGTTCCATAAAATCTGTACACTGGCAGCCAGCAAATGGCCCAACTCATGCACGGGGGTGGCTAATGTCACCAAAGCTACAGTGCGCACTAACCGATTATATTTCCCACCTAATTGCACAACGTGAAGATTAGCATGACTTTCTAGAAACCCTTGAGCCCCTTCGTTCTTAACAATAGATTTACCGCTCTCCTGTGTCTTAGAAGACTGTGGTAATTCGATCCATCCTGCGGATTTTCGGCCGGGGTCAAAAGCCAGGATTACTGCATTTGATTCACCTTGCAGGTCATGGTCTACAACAAATAAAACAGGCCGTCGTAGAAGCTCAGCTTCACCACGGATAATGCCCATTAATTCTCTTATATACACCTTATACAATTCTTTTTCCGGGGCCGATAATTCTTGCCTCGGACTAAATCCTGATTCTATTAATAGAGGATCACCGAATATGGTTTCCGCAACATGTCCTGAAAGAACGCCATGCAGCCATATCGACATACTAATTGAATCATTTTTAACTGTGATCCATTGATGCTTTTTAAATATCTGCACTGTTTTGCTAGGGATAGATTTCTTGGGTAATCTTGAGAATATCTTCCTGGTAAACCATACTGATTGCCAACTCAGCCAATCGGCTTTATTTCCCGGTTTACCGGCATATTGCTTCATTTGGCGCATCCCTGCTTTAATGACTTGAGCGAAATGCTTATGTGCTTCTGGACTTAATAATGAAACAAGTACTTTTGCCCCATCGGAATAATCTTTCTCCAAACGCCATGAATACCAAACAATGTTCCAGAATTGATGAAACACAATCCGATCATTTAACTCAAAACCCCGAAGCATTGTCCTTAAATCCCCAGCTGCCTTTCTAAAATCAGGGTCATGGGCATTAATATATTCTGTTTCGCCGGCCCATTTTTTCTCGCCCCAACATTCCTCTTCTTTCGACGCAGCGACCAATATTTCAACAAGACCCTCTTCTTCTGTTTGAGCCTTCAATACGGCCTGATAATGTTCCGGCAACATGCCTGGGGCGCTCAATACAGGCTGCATAAGGTGGGCATCAAAGAACTGCGCTGCCCGCCTAAACCCGCCTTCTCTATATATCGACGTAAAATAATGGTTCTGACCGCTGACAATCTCGACTTGAGGCGTATCAGTTAATTGGTAGCGTCTACCAATTAATTCTTGCATGGCTTTGATTTTGGGTTGGATGAGGCGATCTTCGCGGCCTAGGAGGTAAGAGAATCTCCCTGCATTTTTTTGTAAGCGTTGTTGCTCTTCGGGGGTTTTGGCGGTTAACCAGGGCATTTGTTCTTCTAGGGTGAGTGACGCATTAGGCTCAAACAGGGCACGGAAATGATGGGCGTAATTCTTATAGCCGCCATTGCCTTTAAAATAATAATCGTCGGGACTATTGTGTTCCCAATAGGACAGCACGTCATCTGATTGGGCAGCCATTTTGCGGCCGAACACGCCGCCTAAACTAAATCCGGCCACACCGATACGGCTGGCGTCGATCTGCGGGGTGACTCTTAAGAACTCCATGATGGCCATGGTATATCCGCTCATAAAATCAGGACCATTGATGCGGCCCTGATTTCTGCCTTGGCCGGGGAGATCAGGACGCTGCTCGGCAATACCTTTGCCGATTAATTCTTCTTCTAAAAGGTATAAATATGGGAATTCTTTATTGGCCATGATGCCGGGGAATGTGACGACAACAGCAAAAGGAGCTTTATGTGATGTAGCCGCAGGGGTGATCAAATAGGCTGGGATATCAAGGTGTCCGTCAAATGGGATAGATGCCTGGGTCATCACCGGCGGCGAGCGGCCATGCACCTGATATGCTTGCGCGCGGGCTTTAGGGTAAACCGCTTCTAACTCATCTAAAATCGGGCCTTGCTCGGCATCACTTTGAATTAGAAAATTACGTGCCAGGTAAAGATAAACGTATTTCTTGGCCGCATCGGTTTCTTTATCGGCATATTTCTTCCAGGTCTTGGCCCAAAGCAGCACATCATCGGCGTAACGCGGATAGAACTCAAACGTTGAAAATTCATGAATGATATCTTGGGTAACACGGACGGCGGTTGCTTTGTCCGCGCCCATGATGCCCGTATAACGGACCACCTCATGCACCAGCTCGACGAATTGCCAGTGCATCATCAGCACATCTTCTTTTCTGCTTTTATGCCATGCCAAAAATGGTTTGCCTTTTTCTCCGGTTACTTGCACTGTGACAGTTTTATTAGCAAAATTCTCGGGCGTCATGAGCGCCTTGACTATGCAGGTGACATCCTCAAGAATGACTTCCCAATCACTGCCATAGAGCTTCTTTACCTCTTGATGCCAATTCCTGTTTTCAGCAATGAAATCAAACCCGCGATCTATCTGTTTGCTGACTCCGCCAAATTCTTGAGGCACATAGCTCTCAATCCCCCCTGCTTGCTTACGTATGGTGATCTGCGGTTTAAAGATATTCCTCAACGCAAGCGGCCCGGCCAAAGTCCGGGTCATGTCCCGTCGATGTGGGGCCTTCTCAAACGCCGGGCTGCGATGCACCTCAGCCCCGGCCATGGCTGCTTTGGTTAAAAACACCGGCAGATCACAATTCATGTCCACAACGGTCTTGCCGCGTAATAAGGAAAATTCCACATTCAACCGCTCATTGCCCCGTAATCCCGGGACCATGAAATTAAACACGGCCTGCGCACCGGCGACAAATGTATTCAATGAACCTGGATGACCGAGATAAATGCGGACTTGAGGGGTTTCTATGAGGACGTCTTTCACTAATTGCTTGGCCTTGCGCTGATCCGCATCAAAGACAAAAATCCTGGCTTCCGGTGCATGACGGCTGATGGCCCGTGCCCAAAAATGCGCCGAGGCACCCGCCCCCAGAAAAACCAAGTCCTTATGATTATTTAGTCCCTTGCCTAAGCCCTGCAAAAATTCACTCGCCCAGGTTTCTCTTCCGTCAGCAATAAATTGCTCATGGGAACGCTTAAGATCTTCCAAATTGAATCTGTCTGGCCGTAATGCCCTTTGCACAGAAAATCCCTTCCCATAGCAATAAGCCAAAGACGAACTCATAGGGCCATAAAACAAGAACCTCGCCAAACCAGGTTCACCTTGCCGATGGAAAAATGGATAAATCCCTTTATCCCAAATCCAAGTACCTTCGTACACTCCTTTTACACGTGGACCTTCATCACGTAATGCATAGAAACGTAAAACCTCCAAAAATGAGAAACGATCTTTCCAACGCTTATGCTGTTGAGGAATATTCTCCCGCTCTTGCTGTGTCCCGCGAAGGACGGACCAATCATCGATAGTCAATTGATTTCCTTTAAGCCAGGCATGGGCTTGAGCTTCTAAGAGGTCTTCCACTAAGAGACGTACTTGGTTCGTAAATTCCATATGCGAAGACTCTGTCTCGATCAACATCTTCCCTAACGCGTAAATGGATGCGCTGGTAGCGGCACGTATGGTAGAGTTAGGATTATATTTTTTATCAGGAAAACGGGCGGTGAATACCTTCTTGGCTTCTTTTAAATCAACTGCAGGACATTCAATATTTTCCAGAAGCGCCCATATTTTATAAGCCTTATCTACAGGCAGGTTACTTAATTGATAGTCGCCTACACTCATGCGCTCATCTGCAATAGGACTGGATAACTTAAGCATCATGGGATGGAGCGTGTCTTTAATGCCCGGGGGCATGATCAAATCTCTGGATCGTTTTGGTTTAAATTGGTCGAATATCACAGCTAACTCCGGCGGGGAAGGCAAATCTACCAGACGGGTCAATTGATCGCTGTAGCTGGCATTAAATGCCCGTGTGGCTTCCACCGCCAGGCGATGGGCCTCTTGGGGCGAATGACTTTGCATGAATTCCAATTCTGTGATTTCATGAAAAGCAATGACCTGCAATATTTGTTCGATGTCTGTGGAGCTGGTACACAGATGTATCCATCGATCCGCCACCACATCGGAGGAGAAATAAATCGCCAGGACATCGTCTTCTTTCCGGGCCCAGATAAATTCCTTAGGCGGCCCGTAAGTATCCAGCGGCTTGATACATTCTCTAAATGAAATCTTTTGCCCTTGAAATTCTTTAAAGAAATTAAATACCGGTTTCCACGCTTGTTGATCATCAGCTAATGCCGCCGCTGCCTGACGTTCCTCGATGGTCATGTTTCCCCAAAAGCCTGCCGTGCCACCTTTAACTTCCGCATCTTTCTTAAATGTATTTTCATTGCTGCCCACCCAGGCATTCTTATCTCCGACTTGCGCTAGGGTCAAGGGTTCGCCGTCCATGGTCTTATCGGCTTGCCTTTTACTGACAACATGGTAGATGATCTGCAAGCCATCTTCGTCGAGGTACTCGCCGGTTTTCTTTAAAAAGACTTTCTCTAAAATATCATCTAATTCTAAAGAGCGGTGAATCAGCGCTGCGTTAAATGTTACTGTATGAATATCGTTAAAGATGCGCATGCTGTGCGGTAATTGCTGTTTTAACTTACGACGCAATTCACGTGCTTGATCAAGCTGACCGTGTGACTCCAAAAATTTAAGCAAGCAATTCGGATACTTGCGGGCTAAGCTTAAACCAGCAGCCATGATCCGTTGCCTCATGGCTGGTTTTGAGCCTCCTCCCTTCAGAATGGCCCTAATTGTCCCAAGATCGACTTTTGCTTTTCTGGCTATTTTGCGCCGACTTATTTTGCGCTGTCTTATTTTCGGGTCGACGAGACTCTGTAAATATTCGCGTAGAATAGTATTGGGGTGTTTCTGCTGCTTTAATTTGCTTGCTACATCAAGCAGGTGCCTGCGGATGGGCGGCTCGGTCTTGTTGCCTTGCCGGGCATTTATAACTTCATCCACAACGCTGTATGAAACTTTAGAAATGCACGAAATCTCCTTCATGGAATATTCCAATGCCGAATCCCGGATTTGGCGACGTAAATGTTTTTGAGGACTATCTTTCAGGGTATCCAGCGCCGTCTTAATCTTCTGATATGTAAAGAAAGTGGGATGGCTGCGGCGACTTAAGATAAGGGCGATCGTTTGCCGCCTCACACCGGACAATTTGCTAATTTCATCTTGTGTATGTTTCAAGTCGATCTTTTTTTGAATGTCCTCAATTAATGCATCCAATTGCTCGTGAGAAATAAGCGGTCCGGATGGTTTATGTGCAGGTCTTTCTCTTTTAGGCAGTTTAGCTACCTTGGCTGATATTTCTCTCGTTAATGCCCCATTTTTTACCTCTCCAGATAGCAGTCGCCTCAAACGACTAGAGCTGAGACCAAGATGTGCAGCTATTTCCAGCAATGTATAACCTGCCGTTACTGCTTTATTAACGGCTTCCTTGCAGTGAACTAAAGACAAACTTATATCTTCAGGAGGCAGTTGGAATCGTTGTGGCTGTTGAGGCATTGCTACCGCAGAAGGATGATCATTTGGAAAAAGAACTTCTAAAATAGCCTGGCGCCAATTAAATTTACGCATCTGCGTTTTCCTATGTGCAGGTATAATCTCTACATAATCTCCATCGATAGATTTTACATGGCCACCCACTAACCCCGCACCCGCTGGACCTGGATACCGTATTTGATCTCCCTCTTTAAGTTGATATCCTCTTTTTATTGCGTCCATCAACGGATGCCACTTTTCTAAATCCTCGTCTATGTGCAACAACAAACCTTTCCTTGCCTGATACACATTCCAGTTAAGCTCGAAATGCTTATCACTGGCGGCTGCCATGGCTATTCCGTTTACTTTGCGTTGAACTTCGGCAGGTAACGTAACCGGTACACGGCTGGCAGGATAAAAATCTCTCAATGCCAGCTCACGGGCTGCTTCATAAGCTAAATCAACAAGGGTCGCCTGCTCATATAAAAAGTCCCAATCAGCTTGTTTGGCATCCCGCCAATCCATCTCAATCAAGTCAAAAACCCTCTTATGTTTTAAAGCAAATGCCCGACGGGAATTTTCATCTCTTTTATAGCGACGGGGTTCTTCTTCTCCTCTTGCCGCAAGGCGCATATATTCTTTAACAGCAGCATCACCGGCAGCTAATGCGATTCTCAGCCCCGGCGCATACGCCTGTTGCATAGCCAATAAATGGTGACTGTCACCATTTATTTTGCGTTGGATGCGGGTGATATGGTTGCGCCAATTGATGTGGAGGATAAAATCGCCGTCGTCCCAGGCGCGCAGGGTTTCGAGCATTAACGGAGGGCCGTTTACGTCTGGTTTTTCAGAATTGACGCAATCGTATATATTAGCGGCCCGCACCTTTTCGAGAGGTTGGACGGACAAAGCTGCAGCTGACTTTAATGTCTGCGCCATGGGCAGGTCGATATCTTCAAATCTATCGCCGACAATCACGGTACGGCGCATATCAAAAGATGTTTTGAAATATTTCTCCAATACTTTCCACTTGCGTAAATACCTTAAGCTTTCCCCTTTGTCCCAAACAAATTCTACCGATCTTTTAGTTAGGGGATCTCTTATCTTTATTGTTTTGCGAGGAGTAAACAAAAGCATGGTTTGGCGTACGAAAAAAGCAAAAGATCTTAATAAAACATCCAGATTAATAATTTCCCGCGTCAATGGCCATGGGGTTATCGGCGCAAATGTGCCATTACGGACATCAGTGAGTCGATGGGCATAAGTAACCCGGGACAGAACGATCACTCGGGAACGCACATCTTCATCCAACAGGCTGATCCAATCCTGCCAAATGTCTTTCTCATCATCAAGACTATTAATGACCTGTATACCGCCAGTGTGCAAGAACCGGTTGTATTCTTTGACCAATTCTTCTTCTGTCTGGAAACGCCATTTCCCTCCCTCTTCCACCGGCTCATAAACCAGCGTGCCGCGAAAATCATCGACGCGGATCATTGATGCCGATGAAGTGCGCATATTGATCAAACCCAAATCATAGGCTAAATGTTTAAAGACACGGGTCAAATAGCCTTGAGATAAAGGCACGCCATAGGTGAAAAATAAACGCAGGGCTTTTTGCTGCGGGGGGGCATAATCATGCCAGCGGATCAATGTTTCCGTATGGCCGAATGACCGGGCCGCTTCTTCAATAAAGACAGCGCCGACAAAAACAATCGCCGCCAATGCTATCAATTTCCACCAGATGAAATATCCGCCAACAACCATGTGTAATATCAATTGTGAAATACCCACTACTAATAAAATCAAGGCGGGATAGCGGAACATGGGTAGCATGGCCTGAGGAGAGTCCGTTTCTGTCGGTTGATCTTTTGGTGCCCTGGCCCAGCCTTTTTCGGCGATCTGTTCCGGCGTAAGACCCAATTCACGCAAATAATGCCAATAGGTCGGCCACCACTCCTTAGCGAATGAAATCGTCGTGTATACCGTTGGTAATTTACGTGCTTTCCAACCCTTAAAAGTAAGATCAGGTGCGGCTGAGCCTAAATTATCGCGACCCGCCTGTAACAAAGCCTCTTTGGTCCATTTCGTTGCACCCTGGCTTTCCCTGGCACTCATGTCCTTCTGACGCTTGGCCAAAGCTTCTTCATCTGCCAATTGATGCTGTTCAGCATAGCGGCGGACTTTCCGACGGAAAATGGATTTCCAATCCCGGATCTTCTGCTGTTCTAATGACGTACCGCCATGCCGATTTTGCCAATTCATACGGATAGCATCATGAGAACTTTGCTTCAAATACCCCTGCAAGGCGCTATCGTTCAACAGGACAAATTGCTCATCCTCAGTCAATTCAATTTTCATCTGCCTCACTACGTTCAAAGGCATACATAACTCTGCCATTAATGCCTCAAGCCCGTCTTTGCCCTCTTTGACAATTTCCAATGCCGCCTTTAACAAACGTCGTATTGATTGAGACGAAAGGTCTGCAATGGGCCCTGCTAGAAGATTTTCCGCATCCAAGGTTCTAATCACTGTTACTGGGTCAATATTTTTCTCACGATTGACCCCTGTTAATAACTGCAAAATTCCTCGGTGCACAGCCAAAAGATACGGCCAGGTCTTTAACATTTTCTCCTCGGTAAAACCTTCCGTGTATGATGCGGGATATGTTTCCATCACCCGTGCATGGATAAGCTTGATATCATCTATCGTAGACGGCACCTCGACATGCAAAGACCGACGCCCGGTTATGACAAAACCCAAAATCATCAGCACCATATTTTTACTAAATTGCTCATCGCCTAGAGCGGTATACAAGTAGCCCTCTATTTTTAATGCTTCTATCGCACCGTCAGATAATCCACTCAACGTCTTGATCTCTTCCAGCGAATATCTTTCTTGGGATGATTTATACACTTGATTCCAAATGGCGCGAAAATGGTCAGGACGGTCGGTGGGCAAAGCGCCAAAAATAACAGGCAATGTTTCAATCAAGACATCCGTAAGATCATCTTTATGGTGGGCTTCAATAAGGCTTAGCGGCACAGCCCTGTTGTGGACCTTCGAGAATTGCCAACGGGCACGTGGTGCTGCATCAGGATTTTCTCGCAACTCTTTAAGCAAGTAAATTTGAACTTCTTGGGTTGGTTCATATGTTACAAAAACCCCGTCCATCGTGACTTCAGGTAAGGCTGGAACAAAAAATAATGCGTATCGGAGCTTCTTCTGTTGGCTGGAGACGACTTCTGACTTGAAACATTCTTGGCCATCTAACCCTTGGCCTGTTGTAAACCATGCTCCTATGCGATCGACCATGGCATTGACTTCTTCACCATTCGACTTTCCCGCACGATACTCTAAAAGAGAACCGGTTAATGCCTTCTTGCCCAGGTTAAGAGGACTTTCTTTAACAGGTTCAGTGGTGATCGCTGCTTCAACAACAACGGAAGCAGGGACAATAACAGTGGCATCGGATTCTTCTGGAGCAGGCGGAGCCCTTGGCGCTGCCGGCTCAGGTGTGGGTGATACTAGCTCTGGTTCAGACGCAGGTGCAAGTACAGGTAGTGGTTTTGGTAAAGAATTGGTAGACGCTACCAATTCTTTTTGGGCTGCCGGCGGTGTTCTGGGTGAAGGGATGGGGGTGGTGCTTGTTGGGGGGATGATTTGCCGGGTATGGCCATTGTCTCTCATGAGTTTTACAATCTGTCCCTTTTTCTCGGCGATCACATGGACGACTTCCCCTTCAAAACGCATAAACTCGCCTAGAAAATCATGACCATCAAATATAGCCAATATCTCTACCGGATAAGCCCGACGGCTAAATGTGACAAGCCCGGAATCCCGACGTGCACCTTGACTGCCTTTGGCAAAAACGAAACGTAATGGACTGCCTCCTACTACCGGGATTTCGATTACACCCTGGTGCAAGCGGGCAGAATAATCAGAGATATCCGACAACTCTGCCCCATTACGATACCATGTCGCCAAAGCAATGGATTGTGCATCGTCCAGATCAGGCTTAATTCCTGCGGAGGCTGCATCAGCGGCCGCCCCAGAGGCATCTGTAACAGTCTCTTCTGCAATACCAGCTGCTGGTTGCGGATCAATAAAAGAATTGGTAGACGGCACCAATTCTTTTGCTGGGGCGGGGATGATTTTGGCTTTTGTTCCGTCTTCCATGACTTGATGCACGATGACGTTCTCTCCCCGTCCTGTAACTACGACACGGATCACTTGGCCTTCGAAACGCATAAACTCGCCTAATACCATCCAATGACCTGACACTTCTCTTAACACCTGTAACGTCTCTACGTTATCAGAATAAAACTTACGGCTTAGCGTAACTTCACCGTCGGGTATGTCATTGCCTGTATTGTCTTTGAATAAACGGAATTGTAATAAACTAAAATTCGGCACCACGATGTTAACATCCGAATAGACCGGCCATTTTCGTTTGTCCATTTCGATCAGACTTGCAGGCTTAAAAGGGGTGCTCTCAATATGGGCCGGATAATCTCCAAATGAAAGTGCATGACCTTCCTGATGATACCAACGGGCCAATGCGGGAAAATCAGCATTGCTCATACGTAATTCTTTCATCACTTCCTGTATAAATGCATTGTTTTTCCAATCAGGATGTTCAGCCAAATTAGAAAGCAAAGCGAAGCGCGCACCTGGTAAATTCTCAAACCTTATGGCATTTCTTACCTCAACCCATACGGTTTGCGGGCTCTTGAGTTTTTCATCTTGGTAAACATCAATGACCACTTGCGCAATGTCCACATCAATATCCAACTTGGCATTAGCTTCATCCAAATGGTCGACGATACGCACAAAATAATCTAACAAAGCTGAAGCTTTAGGTGCGGTCAATATTTGATGGTTACCGGCATGGGTACGAAATATATCAATGCCGTCGCTTATTTCCTTCAAGTTTTCCATGGTGGGTGGATTTAGAAAATTAGGGATATCGGTAAGCTGCACCGCAGCAATTTGGGCTTGAGTCCCAGCTATATCTAAAGCACTTTTAAGTACGGCGGATTTACGGGCCACACTTTCGGCCCTCTCTTGCTGCACAACAACCTCGCCTTCCTTCGTTGCCATGGGGACTTGCATGTTGCTTAAAACGTTGACCAGCGCACGGCGACCATCCTGCTTCACCTTAAGCAGACGTGCCTCTTCATCCCGAAGAGCTTTGGCGCGGCGTTCTTCACGCTCTTGGTCTAACAGGCGCATCAAGGCATCGAATTCTTTTAATTCCTCGGGGAATCCTTCTAAAGCTTCACGCACAGTACCAACCAATGGCAGGGCTTTTGCATCATGATCGCCGCTGATCAAGGTCTCGATCTCATTACCCCGCTGGGCAACTAGGGTATCGCGCACCCGACGGGCTTCGGCTTTTTCCGCTGCTTCTTTGGCCTCTTTAGCTAAACGCACATCATCACGCCGTTTGAATTCTGCCTGACGTAATATTTTTACCTGTGCATTAAATGTGGTGAGCTCATTGGCATCTTTAAGTAATCGTTGTGCTTCCTGGATCAATTCATTGACTTGTGCATCTTCGATTTCTTTAGGTAATGATGTTTTGATAGCAGCAATGGTTTCATTCACATACCCGGTGATGGCAAGTGCGCGCATGGGTTTAAGAATCTCTTTGCGGCGGTTGCCCGCTTTTTCCCATAGCCCATGCAACAATCTCCAGGCTTTCTGCATCTCACCTTTTTCCATATGCAAACGGCAATCGGCTAAATTTTGTGAATCAGAAGGTATAGATGTAGTGGTATTAATCACTGCAGCAAACCATGTCCCTATGGCCTGAAGGGTACGGGCAAAATCATCGGCGCTCTTAACACCGACGACAGGTTTATCCAGGCGTTGTTTCCATGCCCTTTGTTGTGCGGCCATTTGCTGCATGCTTTCAGCTTTGGCTTCAGTCAACGGCTGAACAAAAGCTTCGCTTAAAAAACCATTAGTCTGATCTGAACTTCCAGTCAAGGCCCCACGGGTTGCATACCGGCTGCTCAAGGCCTGCTCAAGGGACGTGTCGTACAAAGCTTCATAACGCCCGCGCACAAAGTCATAAGCACCGGCGACATTATGAGATTTAGGGCCCAACATTGCATCAGTCAGGATAGCTATGCCAAGTTCAAAGAAAAATGCCGGGCGCGTACTCTCAGGCAAAGATTTTACTAAATGCCTTAATTCAGGCAATGCAGCCAGCCATGCCGGGGCTAATTGTTTGTCGAGTTTTTTGGTAAATTCTTCCATACCGTCGGCAGGTATCAACCAAGCCCCTGCGGCATCACGGGCTAACCCTAGAGCAATAAGCGGCCAATACATTTGGCAGGCATCGGATTTTATTAATTCGACGATTGTTCTCTTCTGCTCAAGGATCTTCCAACGCTTTAAAGCTTCAGGTTCGGCGATATCCCATTGGGCGATTTTATTGAAGGTGCTGGAGATTTCCGGCAGCTTGGGGACGGTCACTTCCACCGTGGCTGGTACTTGCTGTACGGGGGGTTGAGCATCCTTAGCCCCTTCTGGGTCTGGATTCCCGTTGTCACGGGAATGACATTCAGGGACAATAACGGCAGCTTCAACTTCCGCTGTTATAGGTGCTTCAGGCTTTTCTTCTTTAGCTGGTTCTGGTTGCTCTGGGGCCGGCTTCTTTGGCTCTGGTTCTTTTGCAGGCTCTGGTGTTTTCGGAGTATGGACTTTTACTTCTTTCATTTTTTCCACCGGCAAGGCTTCTTCATACTGAGTCAAATCGCCTAAATCAATACCCTCGGTATGCCTTAAGGTATTGCGTACAATCTCCCGGGCTTCGGGCCATTCAATGGGTTGCGCGCTTTTCTTCGTTACTTTCTTACGGGCAGCAAACTCTGTTAAAACACCTTCGAGCAAAGGCAAAGGTAATTGCCCAGCTACGTGTGCTTTAGCCTGTGCTTGTTTTGGACGTGCCACCGTATCGCTTTGATAATCCGGCCATAACATTTCCATCACCGCATAACGCAATAATTCCAAAGAATTAATATCGGCAAACATCCGGGAATCTTCCACGGTAAGGGGATGGCCAAAGTCTTCCCTGGATAACTCATCTGCCAGGCGTTCCGATGCATTAAGGGGGTACGGGACCATTTGCACAATATAGCCATGATTGTCAAAACCAGCCTTCAATCCCTGGCGCTGCTCGTCGATGCTGCGCAGCTGTAACGGCCTGGCTAAGGCCCGGGCTTGCAGCACATAAGCCATGGCATCCAAATACCCTTTCACATTCCCTAATAAAAGCGCATCCCGGGCTTTGTCTTCCCAATAATAGGCGCGTGTCAGATAAATCCAACTATCTAATTCAGGACGGATATGTTGGATGCGTACATTGATCGTACTTTTACTTCCATTATCGGCCAGGCGCTTAGTTAATTGTTCCTGCAGTGCAATCGCATAATCGTATAAAGCTACGGTGAATGCTTCGCTTTCATTGCGCGCGATGATATCACGTAATTTATTCCAAGCATTACTCAATCCTGAGGCAATGACACCTTGCTCATACCTGCCAAAAATTATTTCTAGTTTAGTTTGATTCTTAAACGCGATTTGACGCATAAAAGTCATATTCATCTGCTCGCTGCCGACGCGGTCGTTTAATTGGTATGTCTTCTCATCGGATTGATAAAGGATAGGACGGTAATCATTAGGGACCATCAAATACACAACCGCTTGTTGGGGCTCAGGAGAATCCGTGACTTGCCGGACTAATTCATTGACCTGTTCATCCAAAGCCGGACGCAAGGCCTCTAAATTTACCTTGTGGAATGAATCCACCGGCAGCACGACATGGCGATTACCCTTGCCGCCTAAATATTGCGGTTGAATAAACCCAGCTAAAATATCTTGCGGGATACCTAAACTTTCTAACCATGCCACCGCTAACCGGGGCGCTTGGGCTTTTTCAAAGAGCAAAGATTCATCCAAACCACCGGTCACCGCATCATCAGCTTTATGCTTTTCTAAACTGCGGATAAACTCCAAAATTTGATCATCGGTTAAATTGGCACAGAGCCGATCAAAAGCCCTGGCTTGCTCACTGATACTTTGGGGACGGATATAATCAAGCAAGATATTCCATAAGGCCTCACGGATAAATAACGGCAAAGCAGCCTGTACATCTGCCTCGGGTGTCAGTGTGCTTAAGTCTCGCTTAATCGCCGCTTGGACTAATTTAGACTGGATGGGAAAATCTTCTTCCGTATATTGCCCTGCCCGTTCCACATGAATACCTTCTTCAGATAAAAGACCGTCTAAGTCCAAATATTTATTGGTCAACATCAAACAGCGCGAGCGCCCTTCTTTATAATCTGCCATCTTCTGTGCATATTGGTTTAAGAAGGCTATTTGATGCTGATGAATGCGGCCGGCATAATACATACGGGCTGCATTCTCGCCTGCATAAACATCCCAGTTTCCCCTGCGTAATGCATTTTTAGAAGTGTCATTAAAAGCACCGGCGATAGTGGCCTCCATAATGGCACGATGAAAATTCTCGGAAGGTAAGGCATGGTCAAGTTGGATCCTAAAACCAGGCCAAGTCTTTTTCCAAATAGGAAGCTGGGTGGTTAAATATTGCATTAAAGCCTTATGGAATTCGGTGTGCCCCAAACCTGCCTGCTCAGCTTCAGATATGATGAAGTTCTGATCGTCATTCATAGGCACTTGAACATACTTCACATTATTTCTATAAATCTGCTCAGTCTTCTTTGCTTCTATGCTCAAGTCGACAAGTTCCAAAGGTTTAGTTGTGCCGAGGATCTTTTGCCTAAGTTTTGATTTTCCGTCAACCCCTTGAATGGATTTGAGCGCATAAAAAGGAACCTGCACCGTCAATGTTACCGGTTCCTCCGATGGAGGCACAGAATTCAAGAGCACCGTAATGGCCGTATCAATATTCGCACGCGCCTTTTTAAAATCCTCCGCCCCCTCAATATCAGCATACACCCGGGCTAAATGCGGACCAGGCACGGTCACGGCCGATGACTGCGCAGCCCCATCAATAGGTGTCGTCATAGTAGCCGCCAAAGAATTGGTAGACGGCACCAACTCTTTTGTAGCTTGTTCTAGTACGCATAAGGGCTCTTCGGGCAAAGCGGGTTGGTGCGTTCTGCTCCAGGCTAAAATGTCTTGGGCCGTCCATTCATATTTATTGTCCGCGGCATACCTGGCTTCATTATTCTTGATCAAAGTTTTAATTTGATCTGGATCAGCAGCTTTAACAATTTTCTGTACGGCATGGCTCCATGCCCTGAGGGGCATCATGCCGTTATGCTGGAATGCACCGAAGGCGTGTACTAAACCTAATAATATTACCTGCCGGTATTTCTCAGCCTCGGGCATGTCCACCTGCCATGTCCGGGCAATAATCATATTATCTTGATAAGGGATTTCATCTAAACGTAAACCAGATGCAAGAATGGATTTTCCCGGAATCTTCATCTCTAATGCTTTAACGACATCTTCCGTAGAACGATAATACGTAAAAGGCTGCCCCAGCAGGACATGGCCAGGTTTTTTCAAGAGCTTATTTAATATTTCAACGTGCAATTGGTCAAAATACTCACATGTCTTAACAAGGGCATCCATTGACGCGATCCTGTAACGCGCATAATTGGCTAAATCCCCTTTATGCCAGAAATCAAGGGCCGCATGCTCAAGCACCAAGTAGCACACGCGACTGAC
>CAZBJT010000002.1:0-24794 GCA_964492215.1 uncultured Planctomycetales bacterium
GCCAACATCCGCGAGCTGGAAGGTTCCATGCTGCGGGTGATCGCTTTCGCGTCCCTGACACGGCAGGAGATTTCCTTGGAGCTGGTAAAAGAAGTCCTCAAAGACGCGCTTCCCAATGAAGAAAAACGTATCTCGGTGGATACCATCCAGCGTTTGGTGGCGGAGCGTTATAACTGTAAATTCTCCGACATGAAATCGAAGAAAAGGACCAAACAAATCGCTTTCCCGCGTCAAATCGCCATGTACTTAACCCGCAAATTGACTAATCATTCTTTGCCTGAGATAGGAAATGCTTTTGGCGGCAAGGACCACACCACCGTCTTGCATGCCTATAAGAAAGTGGAGTTAAATATAACCACTGATATGGAAATGAAAAAAATTGTTGAACAATTGAGTTTTGTGTTATTACAATAGGGGCCAGCCGGTAGAGCTACCTACTAAGGTAAGGTTTGTTTTAAAAAAGTTATCCTTTAGCTGTGTGTAACTTATATAAGTTGTTAACTGGTTATCCACAGGTGTGAATATTGTAAAGCATTGACTTGTAACGTCTTTTACGTGTAATTCAAAATATCCACAAGTACTATTAGTATTACTGCTGTTTGGAGAGTTAACCATTTAGTCTAATAGCAAAGGTTGTGTATATGAAAATTAAGATTAGTAAAGAGCAGTTATTGGCAGGGATTCAGGTGGTCGGGAATATTGTTTCACCTAGAGCGACGCTGCCGATATTGTCCAACATGCTTTTAGAGACAAATGGTGAATTATTAAGGATGAATACAACCGATTTAGATATAGGTATATCCTGTGAATTGGCTGTGCATAGCTTTGAACAAGGCGCAATAACCATACCGGCTAAAAGGTTTAGCGATATTATTAAAGAATTACCTTCCGGTGATGTGGTGATTATGGCGCGTAAAAATAATCAAATTGAGATTGAAGGGATTAATTGCCGGTTTAAGTTAAACGGCTTACCTAAAGAAGAATTCCCTAAATTTCCCGAATTTAAAGACAAGGATGCTATCACAATCAAACAGGCGGATTTAAAAGAAATGATCCGCCTAACATCCTTTGCGGTTTCCTATGAAGAATCACGTTATGTGTTAAACGGGATATTGCTGGAGATATCCGGTGATAAAGCATTAATGGTGGCAACTGACGGGCGGCGTTTAGCTAAGATGGAGAAAAAGTTGGTTGTCGCCAGCCACAAAGACATGCACATGATTATACCAATCAAAGCCATTAATGAGATCAACCGTAATCTGAAAGATCACGGGGATTGTATTATCACCAGCGGCACTAACCAAGTTTTATTTAATATCGACGGCGTTTTGATCGCCACTCGTATCATTGAAGGCGAATTCCCTAATTATAAGCAAGTCATTCCCAAAGAAGCCAGCGCCAAGGCCACCATGAAAACCCAGGATTTACTGGCGGCCATACGCCGGGCAAATTTATTATCTACCCCGGATTTTCAGGCGATCAAATTTGAACTGTTCAAAGACAAGCTGGTCATTTCCAAATCAACCCCGGATGTAGGTGAGTCACGCGAAGAAGTAAATATTGAGTACGGACAGCAGGAATTAATGGTAGGCTTTAACCCGCAATTCTTTATTGATGTGTTAAAGAACATCAATGAAGAAGTTATCCCGGTGGAATTTTTAGGGCCGGACAAACCGTGCGTGCTACGGATCAAAGATTATTTATACTTAGCTTTACCCATGCGCCTGTAATTTAATGGACAATATTAAAGACATCATATCAACGGTGATCGGCAGCATGTCGAGCTTGCAGGCGGAAAGCAAGGGAGATATTGCCGCAGTGTGGCAGCGGTTATGCCCGGGGCCGGGGACACGGGTGGTTTCACTTAAAGAAGGGACATTGACAGTGCACGTGGATTCAGCCATGCGCATGGTAAAAATAAACGGCAAAAAAGAAATGTTTTTAGAAGCTTTACAGAAGCATTCCGCCACCATCGAGCGGATCCATTTAAAAGTAGCTAAAGTCTAGAAGGGTTTAAACAAGTATGGCTAAAACAGAAGAAAAAGAAGTGAAACAAAAAGACAAGTATGATGCCAGTAATATTACGGTCTTAGAGGGTCTTGATGCCGTGCGTATGCGCCCGGCCATGTATATCGGGGACACCTTCAGCCGCGGGCTGCACCATTTGGTGTATGAAGCGGTAGACAATTCCATCGATGAGGCTTTGGCCGGATACTGTACGACCATCGAAGCCATCATTAATCCTGATGAAAGCATTTCGATCATCGATAATGGCCGCGGTATTCCTGTCGACATGCACAAAACTGAAAAGAAACCGGCCGTAGAAGTTGTTCTGACAACATTGCATGCCGGCGGTAAATTTGATAAAGACAGCTATCAGGTCTCCGGTGGTCTACACGGGGTTGGTATCAGTTGCGTTAATGCTCTTTCCGAATGGTTTGAGGTGGAGGTCCGGCGTGACGGGCATATTTATCACATGCGTTTTGAACGCGGCAAGACCGTTTCAAAACTCGAAAAGATCGGCAATATTAAAAGCACCGGAACCAAGGTGACGTTTAAGCCCGACCTTACGATTTTCAAAGAAGTTCAAACATTTTCGTATGACATCTTAGCCAAGCGCCTTAGGGAATTGGCCTTCTTAAACAAGGGCATATCGATTAAGCTCGTCGATAACCGCGGGGATAAGCCTAAGGAAAGCTTATTTTTGTTTAAAGGGGGGATTGTTTCTTTCGTCGAACATCTCTCCGTCAATAAAACACCTTTGCATAATAAGGTTTTTTATTTTGAAAAAGAAAAAGACAAGATCTCTGTCGAAGTGGCCATGCAGTACAATGACACCTACAATGAAACGGTATTTTCGTATGCCAACAGCATTAATACCATTGAAGGGGGTACTCACCTTTCCGGCTTTCGTTCCGCATTGACCCGTGCCATCAACACCTACGCTAAGTCTAAGAACTTACTCAAAGAGAAGGACGGTATTGGTATTTCTGGAGAGGATACCCGTGAAGGTTTGGTTGCTGTCATTTCAGTGAAGATTCAATTCCCTCAATTCGAAGGACAGACCAAGACTAAGCTGGGTAACTCGGAAGTTGATGGCATGGTTGCTTCAATGACATTGGAAGCGCTGACTAGTTTCTTTGAAGAAAACCCGTCGGTTGCTAATAAGATCATTGATAAGGTCATTGTTGCAGCCCGGGCTCGTGAGGCCGCGCGCAAGGCCCGTGAATTGACCCGCCGCAAAGGCGCGTTGGATTCCGGCGGTTTGCCCGGTAAATTGGCGGATTGCTCGGAAAAAGATCCCAGCCAATGCGAATTGTATTTAGTTGAAGGTGATTCCGCCGGTGGTTCTGCCAAACAGGGCCGCGACCGCGCATTCCAAGCCATCTTGCCGCTTAAGGGTAAGATCCTTAATGTGGAAAAATCCCGTCTGGATAAGATTTTATCTAATGACGAGATCCGCACCATCATCACCGCCTTGGGTACCGGGGTGAGCGAAGATTTTAATATTGAAAAATTACGCTATCACAAATTGATTCTAATGTGTGACGCGGACGTGGATGGGTCGCACATTCGCACCTTGATCTTGACTTTTTTATACCGTCAAATGCCGCAATTAGTCGAACGCGGCTATGTCTATATTGCCCAGCCGCCTCTATATAAGGTAACCCGCGGCAAACGTGAGGAATACATTCAGACTGAAAAAGAGATGAATGATTTGATTTTAGAGTTAGGCGGGGATGGGATCAAGCTGACCCACTTGGAGGGGAAGAAAACATATACGCCCTCACAGGTCAAAGAAATACTGCAAATCTTAGTCGAGCTTGAACGCATTGTCGAACGCTTAAAGCGCCGCGGGGTTGAATTTGCACCTTACGTCGAGAAATACGATGCCAAGAACAAAAAGATGCCGCGTTACATTGCCAAGGTGTCAGGCAGCGACGAGTATGTATTTGATGACAAGGAATTAGCCGAGCTGACTAAGAACGACACGGAGACCCATTATATCGAGGTCTTTGAGTCGGAAGAATTAGCAAAGGTGCAGGAAAAGCTGGATAAATTCGATATGTTCCTGCAGGACTATAACCGTGCGGTCAAGGAACAGGTTCTTTTAGCCAAAGATAAAAAAGAAAAAGTAAAGCCCAAGGCGGAGTTAAGGCCTTTATTCTCAATCGAGGATGAAAAGACCAAAACAGAGTTGATGGCTGTATCCGACATTTTGATCTATGTGCGTGAGTCTGCTAAAAAAGGCATGCACGTGCAGCGTTATAAAGGTCTGGGGGAAATGAATCCGCAGCAATTATGGGACACCACCATGGATCCGGGCCGCCGCACTATTTTAAAAGTGATGCTCGAGGATGCAGTTGAGGTGGACAAGACTTTTGCCATGCTCATGGGCGATGAAGTTGAACCTCGCCGGCAATTCATCGAGAGCTATGCCCATGAAGTGAAGAATTTAGACATCTAGTCATTCATTAATAGAAAGGTTTTAACATGTCTCGTGATTTAAATAAGAAAGAACGGATCATCCCGGTTTATATCGAAGAGGAAATGAAGAATTCTTATCTTTCCTATTCGATGTCGGTCATTGTGGGGCGCGCCCTTCCGGACGTGCGTGATGGTTTAAAGCCGGTGCATCGCCGTATTTTATACGCGATGAAAGAACTGAATTTAGAGCACAATAAGCCATATAAGAAAAGTGCGCGTATCGTCGGTGAAGTGTTGGGTAAATACCATCCGCACGGTGACACGGCGGTGTACGACACCATGGTGCGCATGGTGCAGGATTTCTCATTGCGTTACCCTTTAATCGACGGGCAAGGTAACTTCGGTTCCATTGACGGCGATGCGGCGGCTGCCATGCGTTACACGGAAGCCCGCATGGCCCCGGTGTCCGAGACCATGCTTAATGACATTGAAAAGGGAACGGTTGATTTTAGCCCTAACTTTGACGGGTCGCTGGAAGAGCCGGATATTTTGCCAGGCATGGTACCGAACCTTTTGGTCAATGGCTCCTCAGGTATCGCGGTCGGTATGGCCACCAATATGCCCCCACATAATTTGGGCGAAGTCATCGACGGTATTGTCCACGTCTTGGATAACCCTGAAGCTGCGATTAAAGATTTGATGAAGTTTGTGAAGGGACCTGATTTCCCAACCTCAGGTATTATTTGCGGGCGTGACGGCATTGTGTCCGCCTATAATACCGGACGCGGCAAAGTAACCATCCGTGCCCGTGCCAACATTGAATCCCAGAAGAGCAATAGAGAGTGGATCATCATCACTGAATTGCCGTATCAGGTCAATAAAGCCAATTTGATTTTGGCCATTGCCGATTTAGTCCAGAACAAGAGCATTGACGGCATAACCGATATCCGTGATGAAAGTGACAAAGACGGTATCCGTGTGGTCATTGAATTGCGCCGCGACGTGGATCCCAACATTGTGCTGAACTACCTGTATAAGCATACCCAGATGGAAGTCACCTTCGGCATCATTAATTTGGCCCTGGTGAACAAATCCCCCAAAGTATTAAATTTGAAACAATTGATGGTTTATTATATCGGCCATCGCCGCGTTGTGATCCGCAGGCGCACACAGTTTGATTTGGACAAAGCCTTACGCCGCGCTCATATTTTGGAAGGTTTAAAGATCGCATTTAAACATTTAGATGAGATCATAAAGACCATCCGTGCCTCCAAGACCACCGCCGATGCCAAAGAAGCATTGATCAAAAAGTTTGAACTTTCGGATGTGCAGGCCGTGGCCATCTTGGAAATGCAATTGCAACGCTTGGCTGCCTTGGAACGCGACAAAATAGAGGCTGAATACCAACAATTATTGCAAAACATTGACGAATATCGCGCTATTTTAGCCAGCGAGAAACGTGTTGATGCTATTATTAAGGAAGAGTTGGCTGAGCTCAAAAAGAAATTCGCAGATCCGCGCCGCACCGAGATCGCAGCCAAGACCGAAGACATTAAGATCGAAGACATGATCGCTGATGAAGACATGGCGATTACCATCAGCAATAAAGGCTATATCAAGCGCCTGTCCATCGACGGCTACCGTTCACAAAAGCGCGGGGGCAAAGGTGTGACAGCCATGACCACCGGTGAGGAAGATTTTGTGGAGCGCATGTTTGTGGCCTCCTCCAAAGACTGCCTGCTCATCTTCTCCAATTTTGGTACAGTCAGGTGGCTTAAGGTTTATGAGATACCGGTGGCGTCCCGCACCGCTAAGGGCAAGGCCATCATTAATTTATTATCATTTAAACCCGGTGAAGAGATATCCGCGATTGTGGCGGTGAAGGAATTTAGAGATGATCAATTTTTGGTATTTGCCACTCAATTAGGGCAGGTGAAGAAAACTAAACTTTCCGCCTATGACAATCCGCGCAAAGGCGGCATTGTGGGCATCGGTGTTGAAAAAGGTGATGAGTTGATCGGGGTAAGTTTAAGCAATGGCAAAGAAGACGTGCTATTGGCCACCCGTGAAGGCATTGCTTTACGCTTCCCGGAAAAGCAATTGCGCGACATGGGCCGTGCGGCCCGCGGTGTGCGCGGCATTAATTTAAACAAGGGCGATTATGTCGTCGGCATGCTGGTGTTTGCGCCGGATGTGGATAAGACCAGTGCCAAGCTCTTGACGGTGTGCGAATTAGGTTATGCCAAGCGTTCCGATTTTGCCGATTACCGCACAACCTCACGCGGCGGCAAAGGTATTATTAACGTGAAGCTGACCGATAAAAACGGACCGGTGGTTGGTGTATTATCGACCATGGATGATGATGAGATCATGGTCGTCACTAAGAAGGGGATGGTTGTGCGTTCTTCCCCGTCGGAAGTCCGCGAAACCGGCCGTTCAGCCGTCGGTGTCAGGTTGATCTCATTGGATAAAGGCGACACGCTCTCATCGGTGGCGCATGTGGTGGGTCACGACGTAGAATAAAAAAGCCCGGTCAAATTTGACCGAGCTTTATATTTGGTGACCCCAGCGGGATTTGAACCCGCGCTGCAAGCTTGAAAAGCTTGTGTCCTGACCAGGCTAGACGATAGGGTCATAAAATCTTGAGAAGATGCCTATTATAATGAAGCGCATTTCTTCGTCAAGTAGAAAATATCTCTAGAAACATCACGCTAAGGAGCAAATATGTTAACGATTTACGGTTCAGATCTTTCCGCCCCGGCCATCAAGGTACGCCTTTTGGCCTCCTATATGGGGTTGGAACATAAATGGCAGTTGGTGAATTTGCGCGAAGGCGAACAAAAGCAGGAATGGTTTGTTAAAATCAATCCCGTCGGCAAGGTGCCGGCCATCGACGACAATGGCTTCTTTCTTTTTGAAAGCAATGCGATTTGCCGATATCTATGCGACAAGAATAATTCCCCGCTTTTTCCTAAAGATCCCTCGAAAAGAGCCGTCATTGATCAATGGGTTGAATACGTCACTCAGCACATTAGCGGCAATTTTACGCCGGTGATCTATAACAGGGTGTTTGCCGCCCGCATGGGCCGGCCCGTCAACGAAGCCGCCATTGCCGACGGCATAAAATTTTTGGGGATGTATTTCCCGGTGCTCGAAGCCCAATTAACCAAACATAAATATATTGTCAGCAATGAGATCAGCTTGGCGGACATTGTTTTATTTGCCATGCTTGAGCCTGCTGAAGTGGCTAGTGTGGATTTAAGCGTTTATCCCAAACTGCATGCGTGGCGCAACACGCTCAAACAGCAATCGTTTTATACGACCTGCTACCAAGAATACGGCGCCATGCTCAAACAGCCGGTCAAGTAAGGAAGATATTCCAAATGGCTCAAGGGGAATCCGTTTTAATTTTGATTAAACCCGATGGCATGCGCAAGGCCATTGCCGGAGAAGTTATGAGCCAATTTTTGGCGAGCGACTTAAAGTTGGCCGGACTTAAACTGGTGCAAGTCTCCCGCCAGCTTGCCCAAAAACACTATGGCCACTTGAAAGATAAATTCTTTTTTAAAGAGATCGTTGCTTATTTAATGGGTGACTTGCATGGCGGGGCAGCGGTCGTGGCCATGGTTTTTACCGGCAATGACGCCATCAAAAAATGCCGGCAATTGGCTGGGGCCACCAACCCCGAAGAGGCTGACCCAAAATCCGTGCGTGGCAAATTCGGGCGCATCACCACCAAAGGTGTTTATGAAAATCTGGTGCACGTTTCCTCGGACGCCAGTGAAGCCAAGCGGGAAATCACCTTGTGGTTTAAAAAGACAGAATTGATAGGGAAAGGTATTTTATGATTACAGGCATGACCGGTTTTGGCGCAGGGGACTTTACCATAGGGAAGATCAAGGGTGCTGTCGAGATAAAGACAGTCAATCACCGCTACCTGGACCTGGCTTTTTATTTACCGTCGGGTTTTTCATCCCTGGAAGAAAAGACCCAGAAGATCATTGCCAAGGGTGTTAAGCGCGGCAGGGTCACGGTGTCGATCAAGATTACCGAGAAGCCGAGCCTCAGTATCAACATGAACAAAGACGCGGTTAAGCAATACTTAGGGTTCGGACGTTCGGTGGGTAAAGAATTCGGCTTAAAAAATGACCTGACGGTGGCGGATGTGATGCGCATGCCGGGGGTCGTTGAAACTAAAGAAACATTTGTGGAAGCCCATGCGGTATGGCCGGCGGTTGAAAAAGCATTGGGACGCGCCATTGCTTCTGTTGTGTTGATGCGCAAAAGAGAAGGCAAGGCTTTGTTTACAGACATCAATGGCCAGTTAAAGCGCATGTTAAATCAAATTGCTTTGATCAAGGCCCGCTCAAAGGGTATGCTCAAGGACAAAAAAGGCAAATTGAGCAATGAAGAATTCTCTTCTTTCCAAAAAAGCAATGATATCAATGAAGAATTGGAACGTTTAGCGCATTATATCCAGGAAGCCAAAGACCTTTTAAAGACATCCGAGGGGGCAGGTAAAAAGCTGGATTTTATCGCCCAGGAAATGCAGCGCGAGACCAATACCATCGGTTCCAAGGTGCAGGACAAAGAAGTGGCAGCGGCCGTCATTGCTTTAAAGAGCAAGGTTGAAAAGATCCGGGAACAAGCCAACAATGTCGAATAACCATCCCAAGCCGGCAGGTAAATTCGTTATCCTTTCCGGGCCGTCCGGTTCAGGTAAGACGACACTGCATAAAGCCCTGCTCGATTCTCCCAAGTTAAAAGGCAAACTGATCAAATCAATTTCCGCCACCACCAGGGATAAGCGCTCAGGCGAGCGGCAAGGCCGGGATTATTTATTCTTAAGCGTACCTATGTTTGAATCCCGCATTAAAACAGGGTATTTCCTGGAATGGGAAAAAGTTTTCGTCAATTATTACGGCACCCCCAAACGCCGGGCCCTTAACTTGCTTAAAAAAGGCGTCCACGTGCTTTTATGCATTGACGTCAAAGGCGGGCGCACGGTCAGGAAAGAATTTCCGGATGCCATCAAGATATTCATCAAGACCCCCTCCATGAAAGTTTTGGAAGACCGTTTAAGAAAACGGGCTTCCGAAGATCACGACAGTTTAAGCCTGCGTTTAAAAGTAGCCCGGCAAGAATTAAAAGAAGCCAAATTTTATGACCACGTGGTGGTCAATGCGCGATTGCCCAAGGCCACACATGATTTGGAAACAATTGTGTGCAAAGCCCTGGGAATAGCGTTATAGCGCTTGTACCCGTCTCCCCGAAGGCATGATTGACAACCCTCTACGGATATGGTATAAAGCTTGTTTCTAAAGTTGTCTAAAATGGGCCAGGAGGGGTGTATGCGCATGGGTTATCAACCATTGGAAGAGTTGCTTCCTAAATCGAATTACAGCATTTATCGTTTGGTGCGCATGGCGTCTAAGCGCGCGCTTGAGATAGCTGAAACCGGGGCTAAGATGGTCGATGCTCCGTCTGAACAAAAATTAACCACGACCGCTTTGGAAGAGATTCGCCAAGGCAAAGTGTGTTTAGAAAGCGTTAAGCATAATTTTGGTCCTCAAAGCGAAGCAAAGGCCAAGAAAGCCAAGTAAAGTTTATGGCTACTCCTAAGCAAGTGGTCTTGGGTGTTTGCGGCAGTATTGCTGCATATAAGGCGGGAGATATTATCCGTCGCCTGCAGGATGAGCATTGCCAGGTCAAGGTTGTTATGACCAAAGAAGCCGAGCGTTTTATCACGCCGCTGACATTGGCTGCCCTGTCCGGCAATGACGTATACAGCGACATGTTTGAAGGTAATACGTGGCGTATGGCGCACATTGAGTTGGCCAAGTCCGCGGATGTTTTTTTGATAGCACCGGCGACCGCTCACGTGATCGGTAAAATGGCCAATGGCCTGGCGGATGATTTATTGACGACGCTGGCCATTACAACCAAGGCGCCCATTTTTATGGCCCCGGCCATGAATGATGAGATGTTTACCAATAGCTTGGTTCAGGAAAATTGCGCTAAATTAAAGAAGCACGGCGTGCGGTTTATCGAACCGGTCAAAGGCAAGCTGGCCTGCGGTGTCACCGGTGTCGGGCACTTGGCTGACGTCGATATAATTGTTAAAGCAGTCATTGCGGCGACGTAGCCAAGTGGTAAGGCAGCGGTCTGCAAAACCGCTATTCATCGGTTCGATTCCGATCGTCGCCTCCAGATAGTTGAATAAGTAAGAAGGGCTCGTAGCTCAGTTTGGTTAGAGCGCATCCTTGACATGGATGAGGTCAGAGGTTCGATCCCCCTCGAGCCCACCATTAGCAGCACGGGCGGGTGGTGGAATTGGTATACACGCAGGACTTAAAATCCTGTGATCGCAAGATCATGAGGGTTCAATTCCCTCCCCGCCCACTTTTTAGCATCAACAAGGGAATTGATATCAATTCCCTTCTCTTGTTTTATAGGACAATATGGATTATTCACGCGATATAGATAAGTTACGTCACACCTGCGCCCACGTCATGGCCCAGGCGGTGCAAGAGTTGTGGCCGGAGGTCAAGGTCACGATCGGGCCTGCCATCGAGAACGGTTTTTATTATGACTTTGATAAGAAAGAGCCTTTTTCCGACGATGACCTAAAGTCGATCGAACGGCAGATGTACAAGATCATCAATAAAAAACCGGCCATTTCCAAAGAAACATGGACACGCACCCAAGCTTTGGATTATTTTCGTTCCAAAGGCGAAACATATAAGGTAGAGCTGATCGAAGGATTGCCGGCGGACCAAGAGATCACGGTCTTTAAAACAGGCAATGAATGGCTGGATTTGTGCAAGGGGCCGCATGTGGCCAATGCATCAGAGATCAAAGGATTGAAATTGCTTTCCGTCGCTGGGGCTTATTGGCGCGGGGATGAAAAGCGCCCCATGCTGCAGCGTATTTACGGCACGGCCTTTTTTACCCAAAAAGAACTTGATGAATATTTAAAAATCCAAGAAGAAGCCGCCAAGCGCGACCACCGCAAAATTGCCACCCAGCTTGATTTATTCCACATTTATCATGAAACCGCCGGTGCCGGGCTGGTGTTTTATCATCCCAATGGCGCCATGCTGCGCAAGCTTATTGAAGATTACGTCCGTGAAGAGCATTTGAAGAATGGCTATAGCTTGGTCATGACCCCGAACATTTTAAAAGGCAAACTCTGGGAAATTTCCGGCCACGCCGAGAACTATAAAGAGAATATGTATTATTTCAAGGTAGACGAAGAAGACTATGTGGTCAAGCCCATGAATTGCCCGGGGCATATTTTGATCTACAAGTCACAGACCCGTTCTTACCGCGATTTACCCATCCGTTATTTTGAATTAGGTACAGTGTATCGCCAGGAGAAGGCTGGCGTTTTGCACGGGCTATTACGCGTGCGCGGCTTTACCCAAGATGATGCGCATTTATTCATACGGCCCGACCAAATTAAAGATGAAGTCATTGGTGTTATTGATTTTGTTTTTAAAACCATGAATGACTTTGGTTTCCATGATTTACATATTGAGTTGTCGACCCAGCCGGAAAAATTCATCGGCTCTCAGGAAAATTGGGATAAGGCGACCGCTGCCCTCAAAGACGCTTTAGACACCAAACAATTAAAATACGATATTAATGAAGGCGACGGTGCTTTTTATGGCCCTAAGATCGACATAAAACTCAAAGACGCCATCGGCCGCCAATGGCAATGCGGTACCATCCAATGTGATTTTGCTTTGCCGGAGCGTTTTGAATTGAATTATGTCGACGCGGCAGGCCAGCAGCAGCGGCCCATCATGCTGCACCGGGCCATCTTAGGTTCACTAGAGCGTTTTATAGGCACATTGATTGAACATTATTCAGGTAATTTTCCGTTATGGCTGGCCCCTAATCAAGTGGTGATCATCCCTATTAAGCCGGAACACGAAGCATTTGCCCATGAAGTCAAGGCTCGTTTAAATAAAGCGGGTTTCAGGGTTTTAATTGATGAACGCAATGAATCATTGTCTAAACGCATCCGTGAGGGTTCAGTTAAAAAGATCCCGTATCATTTGGTGATTGGTGATAAAGAAGTTGAAAGCAAGCAAGTGGCGGTCAGGTTGCATGCAGGCGGTGATTTAGGGTCTTTAAGCGTCGATTCCCTAATAGAACGCCTGGCGCAACAGGTTGTTGACAAGAAATAGGGTTACAGATACAATATTGACCTTTTACCAGGCATAAGGCCTGTAGGTAACATTAACCGGAGGCATGGCTATTTTAAAACAGATACGCATTAATAATCAGATCCGCGCTAGGGAAGTACGTGTGATCGGTCCTAATTCCGAACAGCTGGGTGTTGTTGCTATTGCCCGCGCATTGGAATTGGCCAATGAATATGAACTTGATTTGGTGGAAGTGGCCACGACCGCAACACCGCCGGTGTGCCGGATCATTGATTTCAGCAAATATAAATACGATCAAGAGAAGAAAGAGCGCCGCGTCCGTAAGAGTCAGCATGTGACGCATTTAAAACAAATCCGTATCAAGCCGCATATCAGCGACCATGATTTGGAAACAAAAATGAAGCAAGCCATTGCTTTCTTAAGCAAGAAGGACAAGGTCAAGATCAACATGATGTTCTCCGGCCGCGAAATGTCTTTCAGGGACCAATGGAAGGCTGTATTGGATAAAGTGGTGACGTTGACTGCCGAACATGCCACCATCGAGAAAACACCGTTAGCAGAAGGCCGCATCGTATCCATGGTGCTGGCACCGAAATCAGAGAAATAGAGCTGCAAGAAAGAGAGAAATAGCATGGCCAGAAAACTGAAAGTAAAAATAAAGTTAAAAACAAAGAAAGCGGCGGTCAAACGCTTGCGCATGACCAAGAGCGGTCTGTTGAAAAAGCGCAATGCCGGTCGTCAGCATATCTTAGGTAAAAAAACACGCAAGCATAAACGTCAGTTGCGCAAAGATGGCTACGTTTCCGCCACCGACGCCAAGCGCATCAGGAAGGTGATCCCGTATGGTACGCATTAAAACAAATGTATATTCACACAAACGTAAAAAGCGGGTTCTTAAAGAAGCTAAGGGCCAGTTTTCTGCCCGCAGCAAACGCTATAAAGAAGCTGCCAAATCGCTGACCGCGAGCAAACAGTATTCTTATTATGACCGCAAAAAGAAAAAGGGTGAGTTCCGTTCTTTGTGGATCATCCGCATCAATGCCGCTTGCCAGGAAATGGGCATTACCTATAGCCGTTTTATCAGCGGTTTGAAGGCTTCCAAGATCGAGATCGACCGCAAGGTTTTAGCTGATCTCGCGGTAACAGCGCCGGATGCATTCGCGCAAATTGTCGATACCGCCAAGGCTTCTTTAGCTGCTGCTCCTAAAAAAGAAATTGTTAAAGCTGCGGCTAAACCCAAAGTCAAAGCTAAGGCTACAGCCAAAGCATAATGATGGCATTTGTTGAGTGAAATTAAAAAAGGGGACACAATTTACTGTGTCCCCTTTTTAATATTTGGGATATAATTAACGATCATGTGGGATTTCCAACAAATACAAAATGAAGCCCGCCAACAAGGCGAGGGGTTAAATGACCCTCAAGCCGTGGAATCTTTTCGCCTGAAGTATTTAGGTAAGAAAGGGATTGTGGCGGATATCTTTGCTTCATTGCCAACCGCCGCCCCGGCGGATAAAGGTGCGATCGGCAAGGGCGCTAATGATTTGCGCACACTCGTTACATCTATTATTGAAGCAAAGAGTAAAAATGCGGCAGTCATTACCCCCGCGTCAGATACGGTAGATATTTCACTGCCAGGCACCGCCCTTTCATTAGGCCATACCCATTTATTGACACAAACCGTCGAAGAAATTTTGGATGTTTTTGAACAACTGGGCTTTGCCGTGGCTGAGACACCGGAGATTGAGACGGAATTTCATAATTTCACCGGCCTTAATATCCCCATTGATCATCCCTCACGTGATGCTTTCGATACTTTTTATTTAGATGCCGCGGACCCCACTGCTAAAGGCCGGCGCTTATTATTGCGCAGCCATACCTCGCCGGGTCAGGTGCGCTTAATGAAGCAGCACAAGCCGCCCATGGCAGTGATCGTTCCAGGACGGGTGTATCGCCCGGATGCGGTGGATGCCAGCCATTCGTTTATGTTCCATCAGGTGGAAGGTTTACTTGTCGACGATAAAGTGCAATTTTCGCACCTAAAAGGCTTGTTAACAGAATTTTGCAAACGGTTCTTCGGACCCAATGTGGTGATGCGTTTTCGCCCACACTTTTTTCCTTTTACAGAACCATCGGCAGAGGTTGACATTGGCGCCGAAGCGTTAGGGATTAAAAATAAGAAGTGGTTAGAGATTTTAGGCTGCGGCATGGTCAATCCAAAAGTATTTGAGTCAGTGGGTTACCCTAAAGGTAAATACACCGGCTTTGCTTTCGGTATGGGGGTTGAGCGCATGGCCATGCTTAAATACGGTATTAGCGATATCCGCTTATTCTATGAAAACGATGTACGGTTTTTAAAACAGTTCTAATATGAAATTACCCATTGCCTGGCTTAAAGAGTACATTGACCCCAAATTAGCGACGGACGAGCTGATTCAACGCCTGACCATGGCCGGCCTTGAAGTAGAGGCGGTGCATGGCACCGGCAATCATATTACCCTTGAGCTTGAGATCACCCCTAACCGTGCGGATTGCTTAAGCATTTTAGGACTGGCCCGGGAAATCGGCGCTATTACCGGCCGACGTGTATATTTTCCAAAAAACAATCTCGCTAAGGCGCCTAAGGGTAAAGTCGCCGTTGCCATTGATGATAAAAATGATTGCGGCCGCTATATAGCTACATTGATCGACGGGGTTAAGGTCGCTGCTTCACCTGCAGCCATGGCGCAGCATTTGACGGCGATGGATTTACGCCCGATCAGCAATGTGGTCGACATCACTAATTTTGTGATGATGGAAACAGGGCAGCCGCTGCATGCGTTTGATTACGATAAAATTGAAGGCGGTTGCATTGTGGTGCGCCGGGCCAAGGCTGGGGAAAAGATCATAACCATCGACGGCATTGAGCGTAAACTCGACCCATCTATTTTGATCATTGCCGATGCCATCAAGCCCATTGCCATTGCGGGCATCATGGGCGGCAAAGATACGGAAGTGACAGCATCAACCAAACGCATTTTGCTGGAGACAGCTTATTTTGACATGGGTATTATTCGCCGCGCCTGCCGTCAGTTGGGCCTGCGCAGCGATTCATCCTATCGTTTTGAACGCAACGTCGATGCGGCAACCACCCATCAAGCCGCTCACCGCGCTACCGCGTTGATCCTGGAATTGGCCGGCGGGAAAGTCATGAATTGCGCCGATGTTTCCCTTAAGGCTAAATCCAAACGCAAACCCATTAAATTTGCTTTAAAAAGCATCGAAGCTCTTTTAGGTACCACGATCAGCGGGCAAAAAGTAAAGACCATGCTCAAAGCCCTGGGCTTTGGGGTGTCTGGATCCGGGGCTGTATTAAATGTGACGCCTCCGTCGTGGCGTCGGGATGTAAGTCAACCGGAAGATTTGATTGAAGAAGCAGCCCGCATCATTGGTTATGACCGCCTGCCCGTGGCCATGCCGATGATCAAGGCCACTAACATTACGATTGATACGCGCCCGCGCCAGATAAAGAAAACCATACGCATAGCAATGACCGCGTCAGGCATTGATGAGATCGTCACCTACTCCATGACGAACACCAAGGCTTTGGTTAAAAGTAAAATAGCCGACATGAAAGCCGTAAAAGTTTTTAATCCATTAAGCCAGGACCAGGAATTAATGCGCCCTTCCATGCTGCCCTCCATGCTGCAGGTGGCGGTGACCAATATCAACCGCGGTCAAAAAGACCTGCGCTTCTTTGAGATAGGCAAACGGTATTTATCCGACGGTGAGCGGGAAACATTAGGTGTGTTATTGACCGGTCAGCGTCACCGTGATTGGCGCATGGGCAAGAAGGAAAGCGTGGATTTTTTTGATTTAAAAGGGGCCGTGACTAAAGCGCTAGAAGCCGTAGGGGTCAATGTCAGCCTGGAGCCCTTAACCTCACCGGCCTTTGATGCATCCTGCACCGCCAACGTATTGTTAAGCGGAAAAAGCATCGGTGTTTTAGCCAAGATCCATAAAGAGGTCTTACAGCAATGGGACATTAAAACCCAGGATGTTTATTTTGCTGCGATTGATTTAGAGACAATCTTTACATTACCTAAACCGACGATCAAATATCAACCCATCTCTGAATTCCCGGCGATCACGCGTGACGTATCATTGGCCGTAAACAAAGATATCCGTTATGCCCAAATCGAATCCGTATGCCGTCAAAATAGCGGCAGTTTATTGAAGTCCGTTCAGTTCATTGAACAATACTTAGGCGATAAAGTTCCCCCCGATCAAAAAGCCCTGATCTTTTCCCTGGTCTATCAAGCCCAAGATCGCACCTTACGCGAAGATGAAGTCAACGCTACCCACGACCACATCATCCAATCCCTAACCCAACAACTAAACGCCACCCGTCGCTAATTCCAGACACCTAGAGTAATTTAATTATTTGCTCGGGCTTATGAACCCATTTAATGTCTTTTCGCTCAGAATCGATTTTGCTCTTCTCGTGTGAAAGCTATGGAGGAGCCGGCAAAGGTCTTATCCTCATTCGGTGCCTCGGCAACTCGATTGGTCTTTTTCTTAAAAGACCAATCTCAAACAGGCCTCGGCATCGGTTGACAGAAAAGTCAACCGATCCCCTCATTCGGATAAGCTGCTTTGCCTAAAATCAATGCATCGCTCAAAGACATTAAATGGGTTCATTACTCAAGGATAGTAGTAGATAAAAGAGTTAAGTGATGTTGTTTGTGGAACAATCAGGGATTTTTTGCCAAAAGTTGGCGAGGATTTACAGCCATTTGACTCAGTTGGCACGCCTCCAAGAGCTTGATGCTTTCCAATCAAGTTCTTGGAGGATGCCTTGAGGCAAATGGCTGTAAACCGAAGCCAACGGCAAAAATATCCCGTGGAGCAAACAACATCAGTTAACTCTTTTTGACTCGAGCAACAGAGAGAAATGATTAAATTACTCTAGGTGTCTGGAAATAGGGGCTTGCCAGATGGGGTGGGAGTGATATAATTTGAACTATCCCCTGCACTGTGCGTCAGGATTCGGATGTATTGAACCACAAACAATACACACGGGGGCCGGTTCTTGTTGGCGCGCCTTAGGCGGCCCATACCAGCTACCCACTTGAGAACGATGGTTCTCATACACCAATCCAACGGCAGAGGCGGGGTTTTTTATTCCCGACTACGCTCGACATAAAAGTTGTTGAGCTTAGTTAGATTTTCTTATGAAAACATCTTCCCTAAATCTATTTGATACCCCCGATACAGTGGCCAAAGACGCGCCATTAAGTGCGCGCATGCGCCCGCGTATTTTATCCGAGTATGTGGGCCAGTCACATATCATTGGCGAGGGGCAATTATTGACCCGCGCGGTTGATGCGGATCGTTTAAGTTCCCTTATCCTTTACGGACCTCCCGGCTGCGGCAAGACCACACTGGCCACCTGTATTTGCCGGCAAACGCAAAGTCATTTTGAGCGCATCAATGCCGTTGCCTCCAACGTCGAGGAAATGCGCAAGATTTTATCCGGTGCCCAACAGCGCCGGGCCATGTCGGGACGGAAGACCATCCTTTTTATCGACGAGATCCATCGTTTTAATAAAGCTCAGCAGGATGTGTTGATGCCGGACATTGAGGAAGGCAATATCATCTTGATCGGGGCGACTGTCTTTAATCCGTTTTTTGCATTAGTCAGCCCGCTGTTGTCCCGTTCGTTGGTGTTCGAATTAAAGCCGTTAACGACGGAAGATCTGATGACATTATTGCACCGGGCCCTTGCTGATAAAGAGCGGGGCCTAGGGCATTTGCCGGTCAAAGCAGATGACGAAGCGCTGCAGTTCCTCGCCAGGATCAGCGACGGGGATGCCCGCCGGCTTTTAAATGCGCTGGAGGTGGCGGTCTTAACAACGCCTAAATCCAAGGACGGACAAATTCATCTGACGCTTGGCATTGCCGAGCAATCAACTCAAAAGAAACAAGTCAACTACGATGCCGACGGCGATGCGCATTATGATACCATTTCCGCTTTCATCAAATCCATGCGCGGCTCAGACCCTGATGCCACTCTTTATTGGATGGCCAAAATGATTTATGCCGGCGAGGAAGCCCGTTTTATCAGCCGCCGCATCGTAATCTGTGCCGCCGAAGATGTGGGCAATGCCGATCCGCAAGCATTAGTGCTGGCCACCGCAGCCATGCAAGCCACCGAAATGGTGGGCATGCCCGAGGCGCGGATTATTTTGGCCCAAGCAGCTGTGTATGTCGCATGTGCGCCAAAATCCAATGCCTCCTATGTCGGCATTGATAAAGCATTGGCTGATGTGAAAGAAAAACGCTTGCAAGCCGTACCCGATCATTTAAAAGATAGTCATTACAAAGGGGCTGCCAGCCTCGGACATGGCAAAGATTATAAATACGCCCACGATTACCCTAACCACTACGTGGCCCAGGCGTACATGCCGCATGAAGCAACGTACTATGAACCGACCGACCAGGGGTATGAAGCTAAGATCAAGGAACGATTAGCCAGGATCAAACAAAAGGCCAAACCGCAAATATGAAAAAAGATAAGCTTTTTCTGCAATTACTGCTCATAGGCATTTTGATCTCCGTCATCTATGTGTTATGGGCCATTCAACCCCAGTCCCTGGATGAATGGGTCAATCCGGTGTCCAAGTTATTCAAGCCACACCCTTGGCCTCACACCGGTCAAGAGATAAGGTATGTTTTCAGCGGCTACAATTATTTGATCACATCCCCTTTTTCTCTATTTAAGCCGTATACCTTGTTGACCTCAATTGCGGTGGTATTGATTATTTGGGCGGCCTTAAGCCGTGAGGTGATGGCCGTACGTTTCTTTCTAACCTTATTGACTGTTTTAGGTTTTCCTTATTTGGGGCATGTAGGCCCCTGGAACATAGCTGCGAGCCATTACACCGTGGCCCTTTTATGGGCGATCCTGTGGTATGTGTTTTTTAAACATCTTCAAAAAAAGCGAGAGGTATCCGCGGTCCAATTAGTTTCACTTTTTATGTTGAGCTTCTTGGCCTCGGTGTGGCATGAAGTATGGTTAATTTCTTTTGCTGTCATAAGTGCCTACATGGCGGGGGACTGGTTTTTATATCACCGTAAGGATAAGAAATCCACCGCGATTGCTTTAGTGGTGGTGGCTGGTTATATGCTGGCTTTATGGTTTTATACCAAGGGAGGCCCGAAAGTCTTTATTTATCAACGGGCCCCTGTTCTTGGAGCATCGACGCTTTTAAGCCCGCAGCATTTATTGTTCAGCATTTGTATGGGCTTCAAAGAAACAACGGTATTATTAAAAGACTGCCTGCCGCTTTTTGCCTTAACCGCGTTCATTGCTTTAAAGAAGGAAAGCAAGCTGCAGGCAGGGCCTCAGCCATGGCTTTTACTGGCAGCAGCGGTGGGATCAATCCTTCTTTTATTTGTAAACTTTTTTATTTTGGGGGCGCCGCAATGGAGGACTAGGTGGTTGTGTGTATTCCCCATCGTATTTACGGCATACACCTTTGCAACTCCTCTGTTAGGGGCATTTAAATTAACACTGGCACAGAAAAGCTGGCTTCGCCCGGTATTTTTGGCCATCGCCGTAGTATTTTTATCTTATAATGCCTACCGCACCTATGTATTTAACAATGTTGATGTTAAAAGCTGGCTCATGTACCGGGAACTTGTGATCAACCGCGATCCCCGTGCCCTGGAAGGGGTATGTCCCGCCACATTACCGGCCGGCCGGCCCAGGGGATGCGCTTTTTGGTATAACACGTGGGGGGCTGAAGATGATCGCTACCGGTACTTTTTCCCCCCAGATTTTGACAGGATTAAAAAAACCACAGAGGCGTATTGGCAGGGAACGAAAAGCTAAATTTAAGAGTACAAAGGCCGTTAAGATTCTATTGTGCAGGCGTTTAAAAGATGGTAATATAACCCTGTTTTGATGAACCATATGTCGGATAAAGGCGTTTTACGCCCAAAGTTCATTGAATTATTAAAGAGGCAAAGCCCTGCAGACCGTGAGGCTAAAAGCCGACAGATTGCCGATCAATTATTGGCACTCCCGGCCTTTCAACAAGCCAAAACGGTATTATTTTATGCATCTTTGCCCGGCGAAGTGGACACCTTCGCGATGATCAAGCAGGCCATTCAACTTAAAAAACAAGTCGCCTTACCCGCACTTGAACGAGATCAAAGGAAAATGATTCCTACATTAACCGATTCTGTGGACGACCTTCATTTGGGAGCTTACGGCATTCTAGAGCCGAAGCCCGCCAATGCCAGGACGCTTAGCCTCGACGCGCTTGATTGTGTCGTTGTGCCGGGCCTGGCTTTTGACAGGTCGAATAACCGTTTGGGCCGCGGGGCCGGGTATTATGACCGGTTCTTAAGCAGTTTGGACGAACGCACACGTACCGTCGGTCTTGCCTTTGATTTTCAAATCGTTGATCGCCTGCCTGTCGAGCCGCATGATATGCGGCTGCACCACATCATCGCCAAATAAGTCCCTTCATATGTTATTTAATCATTGAAGCGTTAAGCCAACAGTGGCGCCGCTTTTTTAAGAAGGGGGAGTTCGTATGGAGAGCAATGCGTTAGGACAAGCGTTGATTTTTGTGTTTGGGGCCATTGCCTGTATCATCGGCGGTTTTTTCTTAAATCGTATTTTAAGCGGCAAGAGGGAAAATCAGGCGAATAAAGATGCGGCCGGTATTAAGGAATTGGCCCGTCGTGAAGCTGAGACGATCAAAAAAGAAGCTGAGCTGCAGACCAAAGATTTATTATTGAAGATGCGCCAGGATTTTGAGAAAGAAACCAAAGAACGCCGCGATGAGCTCAATGGCACGGAAAAACGCATGGTGCAGCGCGAGGAGAATTTGGACAAGCGGGTCGACTTATTAGAGAAGAAGGAAAAAGATTTAAGCACCCGTTTGGATTCCTTGCGTGAGGGTGAGACCAAGATCAAGGACCAAGGCGATGAATTACAAAAGGTGCTGCTTGAAGAAAAGCAACGCCTGCATTCCATTGCCAATCTTTCCGCTGAAGAAGCCAAGAATATTTTGTTGCGCCGCATGGACGAGGATTTGCTTAATGAAAAAGCTAATCGCGTGCGCCAGTTCAATGAAGAGATCAAGGAAAGCGCCGATAAAAAAGCGCGTGAAGTCATCAGTATCGCCATTCAGCGCTGCGCTTCCGATCATACCGCTGAGACGACTATCAGTGTGGTGCCGTTACCATCCGATGAAATGAAAGGCCGCATCATCGGGCGCGAAGGCCGTAACATCCGCACCCTCGAACAAGCCACCGGTGTTGACATTATCATCGACGATACCCCTGAGGCCGTTACCATTTCCGGTTTCGATATGATGCGCCGCGAGATCGCGCGCATGGCCATTGAACAATTGATCGCTGACGGCCGTATCCACCCGGGGCGGATCGAAGAAGTTGTTGAGAAGGCCAAGATTGAAATTGAAAAGAAAATTAAAGAACAAGGTGAGGCCGCGGCCATCGAATTAGGCATACACGGCATGCATCCGGAATTAATCAAGCTGGTCGGTCGTTTACGTTACCGCACCTCTTTCGGCCAGAATGGTTTAAATCATTCGATCGAAGTCGCCAAATTAATGGGCATTATTGCCTATCAATTAGGTGCGGATGTCAAGACCGCCAAACGCGCCGGGCTTTTGCATGATATCGGCAAAGTGGTCCCCTCCGACGTGGAAGAAGGCACTCACGCCATTGTCGGCGCCAGGCTTTGCCGCAAATATGGTGAAAGCGAAGATGTGTCTTATGCGGTGGAAAGCCATCACGGCGAGGTTGAGATGAATACCGTTTATGGAATTCTGGTTTCTGCAGCGGATGCTATCAGCGCCTCACGCCCCGGTGCCCGTGCCGAGAGCATGGAAACCTATGTGAAGCGTTTGGAGAATTTAGAAAAGATCGCCCAGTCGTTTAAGGGTGTTGAGAAATCTTATGCCCTGCAAGCCGGCCGTGAGATCAGGATTGTGGTCACACCGGACAAGGTCAATGACGACGAGGCTTTAGTCATGGCCCGCGACATACGCAAAAAGATTGAAGAAGAAATGGAATACCCTGGTCATATTAAAGTCATGGTGGTAAGGGAAACCCGTGCGATTGAATACGCAAAATGAGAATACTTTGCATCGGTGATATTGTCGGGCGTCCGGGCCGTGATGTGATGGGCCGGCGGCTTATTGATATCAAAAAAGAATTTAGCATCGATTTTGTTATTGCCAATGCCGAGAATGCATCAGGCGGCAGCGGCTTGATCCCCAAGAATGCCGAGGAGATTTCTTCTTATGGCGTTGATGTGATGACCATGGGCGACCATGTGTGGGACAAGCAGGACATTTATGTTTACCTAAATGACCACAAACATATTGTACGCCCAGCCAATTTTCCTGACGGCGCCCCGGGCTTAGGCTGGACCATTGCCACGGCCAAGAATGGGGTCAAAGTTGGGGTTATAAATCTTTTGGGCCGCACGTTCATGCGTTATAATGTACTGTGCCCGTTTAGAACGTTGGAGGCGATCGTCGCTGAAATACGCAAGCAAACCCCGGTGATTATCCTCGATATGCATGCGGAAACCACCAGTGAGAAAGTAGCCATGGGCCATTTTGCCGACGGGCAAGTGTCGTGTGTTTTCGGCACACACACGCACATACAGACGGCGGATGAAAAAATATTGCCTAACGGCACCGCGTATATCACAGATCTTGGCATGACCGGGCCGTATGATTCGGTGATCGGGCAGAACAAAGAAAAGATCATCGAGCGCTTTTTGACCAGCATGCCCCAAAAATTTGAAGTGGCCCAAAGTGCCGCGACCATACACGGCATTGTGATCGACGTTGACCCTAAGACAGGGGAAGCGTCACACATAACCCGCATTCAACGAGGAGAGTGATATGGCTTGGGACGGCTTGGATCGCAGGAAATTCCCCCGGGTAATTTATCCATGCATGATCAAAGTTGTTTCAGATAAGGGCACGCCCGAGCTTTTACTTACCCATACCGAGAATATCAGTGTGGGCGGGGTGTGTGTTACCCTTAGAAAAGAGATGGAACGCTTCACATCTGTCGAAGCAGAAATAGATCTATTGGATGGTAGTAATCATGTGCGCGTCAAAGGCAAAGTGGTGTGGGTGGTCCGCCGCAAACAGACGGAAAGTATAAAGCCAATGTTTTATGACATAGGCGTTGAATTTGTAGGGATGCCGGAAGTTGACAAAAAACGGCTACAAGTTGCCATTGACTATTTGGTTAAAAATGGCGCAAAAGTTTTAAAACCTTTTTATTAATCACAGTAAGAAAGCAGCAAGAAATATGATCCGTGTCCGTTTTGCCCCATCCCCGACGGGATTCTTGCATATAGGTGGTGCCCGCACCGCCCTTTTTAATTGGCTGTACGCTAAGTCTCAAGGCGGGCAGTTTCTCCTGCGCATTGAAGATACCGACAAAGTGCGCTCCTCCGCGGAATATTTGGAAGAGATCATGCAGAGCATGACATGGCTAGGGCTATCATGGGATGAATTTTATAAACAAAGCGACCGTTTTGATTTATACCGTCAGTATGCCCAAAAATTAGTCGATGAAGGCAAGGCCTATAAAGATGGCGACGCTGTTTTATTGAAAATGCCCCGTGAGGAGATCATCGTTGATGATTTGATCCGTGGCAGGATTGTTTTTGACACCTCTTTTCTTTTTAAGCGCGATGAGGCAGGTAATCCTATCCTTGACCCGTCAGGTCAGCCGGAATTAAAAGATGAAGTGTTGATGAAAACCGACGGCTCACCTACCTATAGTTTTGCTTGCGTCATCGACGATGCTTTAATGGAAATTTCACATGTGATCCGTGGCGAAGATCATATTTCAAATACACCGAAACAAATTTTGATTTATAAGGCCTTAGGTTTTAAATGGCCTAAATTTGCCCATTTGCCTTTGATCATGGATCCCGAGGGTGGCCGTATGTCCAAACGTGCCGGTGCCACCGCCGTGACCGAATACCGCACCATGGGTTTCTTGCCGGAGGCGATTGTCAATTATTTGATGCTTCTGGGTTGGTCGCCGGGCAATAACCAGGAAAAAGTGGCCCTGTCACTTGCGATTAAGAATTTCTCGTTAAAGAAAATCAATAAAGCCGGGGCAGCCTTTTCTTTAGAA
>CAZBJT010000003.1:0-19986 GCA_964492215.1 uncultured Planctomycetales bacterium
AGACTGCGGCCATCCTGCGGGGGCTACTTAACGCCAGCGGAGACATTTTGCTTATTCAAGATGCCGACCTGGAATATGACCCCGCGCAATACCCGGCCTTATTGGCACCTATCCTCAAAGGAGAGGCAGAAATTGTTTACGGTTCACGCTTCTTGGGCCGCATTGAGAACATGGAACCGGTCAATCGCTGGGCCAATGTCATTTCAAACCACACATTCAGCCTGTTATATGGCGCCCGCATTACGGACATTAATACCTGCTACAAAGTATTTACCCGTAAGGCGTTTGAGGGCATCACGATTACCGCCCGTAACTTTGCTTTTGAAACTGAAGTTACCGTCAAATTCCTGCGCAAAGGCCTAAAGATCCAGGAAGTCCCTATCAATTATGTGGCCCGTTCCCGGCAGGAAGGTAAGAAGATAAACTGGTCTACGGCCTTAGAAATGTTCTGGCCTATCCTCAAATACCGCATGATGAAATAGGCTTTATCCCTTCGAGTGCTACTGAAATTTTCAATTGATTTTTATATCAAAAACCTATAAAATATCCAGTTTCTTAAACACAGGAAAGTACGCTTAAAAGGGCAGCGCTATCGCTAACCCATTAAAAATCAACAAGATTAATCCGTCTATTAAAGGTAATATCACATGACTTTACCCCCAAAACAGGGTTTGTACGATCCGCAAAATGAACATGATGCCTGCGGTGTTGGATTTATTGTCAATATCAAGGGTAAAAAATCCCACGACATTGTCCGTAACGGTATTCAGATCTTAGAGAATTTGACCCATCGCGGTGCTTGCGGTTGTGACCCTGAGACAGGGGATGGTGCCGGTATTTTGATCCAAATGCCGGATGCTTTTTTCCGCCGGGAAATGGCCAAGCAGGACATTACTTTACCGCCGGTGGGTGATTATGGTGCGGGGTTGGTTTTTCTGCCGCTTTCTTTAGAAGACCGCAATACCATCGAAGGCTGGACCGAGCATATCATCCATGAAGAAGGTCAAAAACTCATCGGCTGGCGTGAAGTGCCGCATGAACCTAATAAGATCGGCCGTGTGGCGCGTTCCGTCATGCCGGCGTTTAAGCAATTATTCATTGCCCGCGGCAAGAACACCAAGCCGGAAGATTTTGACCGCAAGCTGTATGTCATCCGCAAACGCTTGTGGAAAAAAGTCTATGCGTCAACCTTAGGGCAGAAAAACTATTATTATTTCTGTTCGCTTAATAGCCACACCCTGGTTTATAAGGGGCAGTTGATGAGCGAGCAAGTCGACCGCTTTTTCCCTGATTTAAGCGACCCGGACATGGTGTCGGCCATTGCCTTGATCCATTCACGTTATTCCACCAATACTTTTCCCAGCTGGTCATTGGCCCATCCATACCGTTTGGTGGCTCATAATGGCGAGATCAATACCTTGCGCGGCAACATCAATTGGATGCATGCCCGCGAAAAACAATTTATTTCCAAAGCGTTCGGCGACGATTTAAAGAAAGTGCTGCCCATTGTGGTGCCTCACGGGTCTGATACCGCTACATTTGATAATGTGCTGGAGATGCTGGTGTTAGCCGGCCGCTCCCTGCCGCATGCGGTCATGATGATGATCCCGGAAGCTTGGAGTGCCAATCAGGAAATGGATGCGGCCAAGCGCGCTTTTTATGAATACCATTCCTGTTTCATGGAACCCTGGGATGGCCCGGCCGCCATTGCTTTTTCCGACGGGCGCTACATGGGTGCGGTGCTTGACCGTAATGGCTTGCGTCCTTCACGTTATATTGTCACGAGCGACGACACCATCATCATGGCTTCCGAAGCCGGGGTCTTGCCGGTTCCGCCGGAGAAGATCATCAAGAAGGGCCGTTTACAGCCCGGCAAAATGTTTTTAGTCGACACCCAGGAAGGCCGCATCATCGACGATAAAGAAGTCAAGGGCCAGATCGCCGCGCAAAAACCATATGGCACCTGGCTTAAGGAAAACATCATTGATTTACGTGCTTTGCCCAAGCCTAAAAAAGTGCAGGGCTTAAATGAAAAGACATTGCTCGAGCGCCAGCGTGCGTTCGGTTATACCTTAGAAGACTTAAAGATGCTGCTGACGCCCATGGCACAAGGCGAAGAAGCCACCGGTTCCATGGGTACGGACACGCCGATGGCGATTTTGTCCGAACGCCCGCAGCTTTTATACAATTATTTCAAACAGTTGTTTGCACAAGTCACCAACCCGCCCATTGATGCCATCCGTGAGGAAATCATCATGGCCGAGGACATGATGCTGGGTCCCGAAGGTAATTTACTCGACGAGACACCGGCCCATGCCCATCGCCTGTGGGTGCAGCGCCCTGTCTTGACTAATGAAGAATTAGAAAAAATTGCCCACGTGAATGTGGGTTCGCTTAAAGCCATGACATTGCCCATTGTCTTTAAGAAAGAGGACGGTGCTAAAGGTCTGGAAGAGGCCCTCGAGGACTTATTCAAAAAAGCAGATAAGGCCCTTGAAGATGGTTACAGTATTTTAATTCTCTCCGACCGCACCATGAATGCCAAAAATGTGCCCATGCCTGCTTTATTGGCTTGCGCGGGGCTGCACCATCATTTTATCCGTCAAGGCACGCGCACCAAGGCCAGCATTGTCGTCGAGACTGGTGAAGCCCGCGAGATGCACCACTTTGCCACCTTAGTCGGTTATGGCGCCAATGCAGTCAATCCGTATTTGGCTTTCGAATCCTTAGAAGCATTGGTCAATGAGGAGAGGATTGCTGACGTCGCATCGTTCAAGGATGCCGAGAAGAATTTCCTTAAGGCTTGCCATAAGGGTCTCTATAAAATTATTTCCAAGATGGGCATATCGACTATTCAGTCTTATTGCGGGGCGCAGATCTTTGAAGCGGTGGGCCTCGGTGATGAATTGGTGGAGAAATATTTTACCGCCACTCCTTCGCGCATCGGCGGGATCAATATCCTGACCGTTGCTGAAGAAGCATTAAAGCGCCATGCAGTGGCCTATCCTTTATGGCCTACTATGGACGACATGTTAGAAGAAGGCGGGGACTATGCCTGGCGCCGCGAGGGTGAATACCATCAGCTAAATCCGACGAGCATTGCCCTTTTGCAGCATGCCACGCGTTCGAATAATTATCAGGTTTTTAAGAATTTCTCCAAATCGGTCAATGAGCAGAACAAGATCATTGCCAATATACGCGGGCTTTTGAAATTTAAAAAAGGCCATCCTATTCCTTTGAGTGAAGTCGAACCGGTGTCAGCCATCGTCAAGCGTTTTGCCACAGGGGCCATGAGCTATGGTTCCATTTCCAAGGAAGCCCACGAGACATTGGGTATTGCCATGAACCGTTTGGGTGGTTTTTCAAACACCGGCGAGGGTGGGGAAGATTCCGAACGCTATAAGAAAGAACCTAATGGCGACTGGAAGCGCTCGCGCATCAAGCAAGTGGCCCAGGGCCGCTTTGGTGTGACCATTGAATATTTAGTCAATGCCGATCAAATACAGATCAAAATGGCGCAGGGTGCTAAACCCGGCGAAGGCGGGCAATTGCCCGGGCATAAAGTATCTAAAGAAATCGCGCGCACCCGTCACACCACACCGGGGGTCGGCCTTATTTCACCGCCGCCGCATCATGATATTTATTCCATCGAGGATTTGGCTCAATTGATCCACGATTTAAAAAACGCCAACCCGCAGGCCATGGTCTCGGTCAAACTCGTCGCTGAAGTCGGTGTGGGTACGATTGCTGCCGGTGTCTCCAAGGGTAAGGCCGATCATTTGTTAATTTCCGGTTTTGAAGGCGGCACCGGGGCTTCCCCGCAAACATCGATCAAGCATGCCGGTCTTCCCATGGAATTAGGTATTGCGGAGACCCAGCAGGTCTTGGTCATGAATGATCTGCGCGGACGCATCCGGGTGCAAACCGACGGCCAATTAAAGACCGGCCGGGATGTGGCTATCGCTGCTATGCTCGGTGCTGATGAATTTGGTTTCTCAACTACGGCTTTAGTCACCATGGGCTGCATTTTGCTTCGGAAATGCCATTTGAACACCTGTTCCGTCGGCGTGGCCACCCAAGACCCTGAATTGCGCAAAAAATTCGACGGCAAGCCGGAATATGTGGTGAATTTTTTCACCTTCATCGCCGAAGAAGTGCGCGAGATCATGGCGGAGTTGGGCTTCCGTAAATTCGAAGACATGGTGGGCCGTGTCGACATGCTTGATATGAAAGACACGATCGAACACTGGAAGGCCAAGGGTGTTGATTTGACTAATATCCTGCATAGGCCCGACGTACCTAAGGGTGTAGCCATTCATCATGTGGAAACCCAAGACCATGGTTTGGACAAGGCCTTAGACATTCAATTAATCGAGCGCTGTAATAAGGCCATTGATGATAAGACGCCGGTACAGTTTGATGTTAAGATCAGGAATATCAACCGCACCGCAGGCACCATGCTCTCATCCGCGATTGCCAAGAAGTACGGCATCGCCGGTTTACCGGATGATACGATTCAAATTAAATTCGACGGTTCTGCCGGTCAAAGCTTTGGCGCTTTCCTGGCCCATGGTGTGTCATTGACCTTGGAGGGTGAAGGCAATGATTATGTGGGCAAAGGCCTCTCCGGCGGACGCATTGCTATTTATCCGCCTAAGGTGTCTACCTTTGTGCCGGAAGAAAATATGATCGTCGGTAATGTGGTGCTTTACGGGGCCATTTCCGGGGATGCTTTCTTTAGAGGGTTAGCCGGTGAGCGTTTTGCCGTGCGTAATTCCGGTGCCAATACGGTTGTCGAAGGTGTGGGCGACCATGGCTGCGAATATATGACCGGCGGGCGTGTGGTGGTTTTAGGCCCCACAGGCCGCAATTTTGCCGCGGGCATGTCAGGCGGTATCGCATACATCTTTGACCCGGCAAATAAATTCCAGAATAATTGCAATATGGGCATGGTGGATTTGTTCCCCGTGAAAGATAAGAAAGACATCCTTGAATTAAAGACCCTGATTGAGAAACATTATAAGTACACGGGCAGCACCGTGGCTGAAGGCATACTGAAGGATTTTGCAAATATTCTGGCGCAATTCGTCAAAGTTTATCCGCGTGATTATCGCCGGGTGTTGGAAGAAGCTGAGGCGATCAAAAATAACGATCTTACTGTAGCAAAGGCAGGTCAATAATGGGTGACGTTAAGGGGTTCATGAAGTTTGGCCGGCAGGATTATAAAAAAGAGCCGATCGCCGATCGCGTCAAACACTACAAAGAATTCATCCAATTGCCGGCAGCCAAAGATTTAAAAACACAGGGTGCCCGTTGCATGGATTGCGGCGTGCCGTTTTGCCAAAGCGGCTGTCCTATCGGAAACATCATCCCTGACTGGAATGATTTGGTTTACCGCGACAATTGGGCCGAGGCAATCGAACGTTTGCATAAGACCAACAATTTCCCTGAATTCACCGGACGGGTGTGCCCGGCGCCTTGCGAAAATGCCTGCGTGTTAGGCATCAATGATTTACCGGTCACCATCAAGAACATTGAGCTGGCCATCGTCGAGTATGCTTATAACAATGATTTGATCAAGGCCCAGCCGCCTAAGCACCGCACCGGCATGAAGGTGGCGGTCATCGGCTCCGGTCCGTCCGGCCTTTCTTGCGCCGATCAATTGAATAAAAAAGGCCATAAGGTCACGGTCTATGAAAAGAATGAGCTCATCGGCGGTTTGTTGACGCTTGGTATTCCTGATTTCAAACTTGAAAAGTGGGTGGTGGAACGCCGGGTCGAACGCATGCGCCAGGAAGGTGTTAATTTTAAGACCGGTGTGCACGTCGGTGTCACCATCTCCGTTAAAGAATTGCAAGATAAGTATGATGCGCTGGTCTTATGCGGTGGCGCTGAGCAGCCGCGCGAGCTGCCTATACCGGGCCGTGAATTAGCCGGTGTGGCGCAAGCCATGTATTTTTTACCGCAGCAGAATTTACGCAACAATAAAGGCAATGTGGATGCCTATATCTCAACGTATGCCGACCAAATATTACAAGTAAAGCCTTCTTCATTGGCAGAGATCACCGCCAAGGGCAAGAAAGTCATTGTTTTAGGCGGTGGTGATACGGGTTCGGATTGTGTGGGTACGTCCAAGCGTCAAGGGGCAACCAGCATCCATCAATTTGAATTGATGCCCAAACCCCCTGAGCAGCGTGCATCAGACAATCCATGGCCTAATTGGGCTTTTATTTTGCGCACATCAACTTCACATGAAGAAGGTGTCACACGTGATTATTCCATCGCCACCAAGAAGCTTACTGGCGAAAACGGTCAGCTTAAAAAATTACATGGCGTGCGTTTGCAATGGATCAAGGATGCGGCCACCGGCCAAATGAAGATGAGCGAGATACCAGGCTCGGAATTTGAAATGGAATGTGATTTGCTGCTGTTGGCCATGGGTTTTATGGGCCCGGTCAAGAACGGCATGCTCACTGAATTGGGTGTTGAATTAGATGCCAGGAGCAATGTGAAAGCCGATGCTGATAAAATGACGTCGGTGCCGGGTGTATTTACCGCCGGTGACATGACCCGCGGGCAATCGTTGGTTGTATGGGCCATCAATGAAGGGCGCACGGCTGCTGAAGGCGTGCACCGTTATTTAGCTGCTAAAGCAGTAAAAGCGTAACCTTAGGAGGGGAATGTGAATAAAATTATTTATGTATTAGTAGCCGCTTTAGCGTTGATCGGATGTCAAAAGCGTGATCAGGGAACAACAGCGTCGATCCCGCAAGAACGCCGTGAGATGGGGCGTAAACTGGTTTTAAAGAGCCTGCAGGATTTAGAGAACAAAGACCTCACAGGTGCCATCAGCACACTTGAAGCATCCATCAAAGTCGATCCTGTTGATGCCGAAGCGTATTTGCTGTTGGGCCAAATTTTGCTTAAGGTCGGTGAATATGAACGCGCCACGGCTTTTTTGGACCAGACCGCCAAAAATTTTCCTGATAACGGCACGGCGTATTATATGCTGAGTGTGGCCAATAAAATGAGCGGCAAGAAATTGCCCGCGGTATTGGCTGCCCGTCGCAGCGCCGAGATATTCCAGCAAGCCCAAGACAAAGACAATATGCTTAAAGCAGCTGTGTTGTTGCAGGATTTGATCAACACACCCGATGCTGATTTTGTACCAGCCAAAAAGCCGGCAACACCTCAAATAGAAGCGGCCCCATATAAGAATTAAGTTCATTATTTTGAACTTTGAGCGGGGAGATTCATGCGTCGCACAATTAAGGGGACACCATACTTAATCCTTCAATGTTGCCGAATTAAGTACTGTGTCCCCTTAATTTTTATCCTCTTACCTTTTAGTTCTTCTCACGCAGCAGTCCTCGAATTGAATTCCGGTAGGAAAATCGAAGGCAAGATTATGAGCCAGGACAAAGATGCCGTGGTGCTCGACACCGGCATCGACACCCCGGTGACGTATTACCGCGATGAAATCAGCAATATCATTCCCGATGCAGAAAATGAAGGACTTGTCCCCGGCGACCTCCCGGTCGACGACATACACACCCAGGCTGATAAAATAGAAAATGAGGCAGTGGCCTTAATCGATGGCGGTGAAGCCCAAAAAGGCCTTCAACTGATGCTCAAGGCCATTGAAGTGGACCCTACCCCTGCCCGCCGCATGAATTATGCCAGCATCCTTTTCGGTAACGGTGTTTCTTTGTTCAAGGACGGCAAACAAGAACAGGGCACGGCCATTTTACGCCGCTCCGAGGAACAATTATTAAAGGCCATTGCCGGTTTTGATAAAAACACTGACGGTCTTTATTTGAGCCAATGTTATTATTTATTGGGTGAAATGTATTTGAATGCTTTTGCAGATACGGCGAAAGCCAAAACATATTATCAAAAGGCCGTGACGGCTTATGATCATCCGGCGGCAGCAGCGGCTTTAAGGAAAATAGTGTCTGAGGAGGTCGCCCCTAAATGAGACGGCAATACTATTACCTGTGTATCTTTTTTTTATTGATCCCCGTCGATAGGGCCCATGCTGCGGCAGCCTTGCAGCGCCAGCAGCAGCAAAAGGCGGCCCAGCAGGCGCAGGTGGAGGCATATAAACAAGCGTTGATGCAACAGCAGGCCGCTCAACAGGCGCAACAGCAGCAGGCGGTGGCGCAACAACAACAGCAGCAACAACCCCAGCAGCAGTCCATGACACAAGATGCCATTGAGCAGGGCATTCAGCAGCAAATCCAGGCCTATATACAGGCCCAACAACTACAACCAGCCCAAGCAGCGGTCGTGCAACAGGCCGTCGAACAAGCAGTATCCCAACAACAAATATTGCAGCAACCTGCTCAGGTGCAGCAGCAAATGGTCTTACAGTCCGTGGCTGCAGCCGTACAGCAGGTGGCGGCTGCCCAACAGGCCGCGGCCCAGCAAGCAGCGGCCCAGCAGGTAGCTGCAGCGCAGCAAATGGCAGCCGCACAGCAAGGTCAGGTGATGGTGCAGCAAGCTGTTGTCAACAGCGCTGCCCAAGAGATGGTGAACCGGGAACAGGCATCCATTATCCAACAGCAGATATATACCCGTCAGCAAGAACAGATCGCCCAGGAAATGATGCAGGCGTCCATGGCCCAGAAAAAAGCGGTGTTACAAAATCAAATGGTTTTAGAGACAGCGTCGGCACAAAAGCAATATGAAGTGGCTGTGGCCCGGCAATTAGGCCAGGCCCAGCCCATCGGTGTGGAGCAGCCCTTTGAAAAAGTCCCTCCTGAGCAGGTCAAAGACATTGTCGATATTGCCCAGGTGTGGCAGAGTTTGGATAAGAATTCTAAAGCCTGGATTTTACTTATCGACAATCAGGCCAGGGTCATGACCGTAGGGGAATATATTGAGCGTTACCGCAAAGAAGGGGTAAAAATAAAGCAGCCCCCGGCCTATTATGCCCGCATGATCGATCAGATGGTCACCCAGAACCCTGCCTTATTGCAACGCACATTCAAAGATGTATTGCAATTAGTCGCGATCATCGACTATGATTTTGACAATGGCATTGACCGCGATTTGATGGCCCGTAAATTACTCGGCGACGCAGCCTGGCAGCAAAACAAGAGAAGGCTGGGAAGGTAAAATAAGGGGACATGTACTCGCTACGTGTCCCCTTATTTTCTAACGTAATTTAATTATGCCTAAATATATCCTATCCATCGATCAAGGCACCACCGGTTCGCGGGCATTTATTTTTAATGCCAAAGGTCAGGTGGTGGCGAGTGCTTACCGCGAATTTAAACAATTCTACCCCAAGCCCGGCTGGGTCGAACATGACCCGGAAGAAATCTGGACCTCTGTTGAACAAGTTGTCCGTCGGGCAATCGTTCAAGCCCGCATTACCACGCAGGACATTGCCGCCATCGGCATTACCAATCAGCGCGAGACCGTTGTTTTATGGGACCGCATCACGGGAAAGCCGGTGCATAAAGCCATTGTCTGGCAGGACAGGCGCACGGCGGAGATTTGCACCAAATTAAAAAAGCATGCGGCATTGATTCGTCAGGCCACCGGTTTGGTTGTGGACGCTTACTTTTCAGCCACCAAGGTGCAATGGCTGCTTGACCATGTTAAAGGGTTGCGTGTGAAGGCCAAGCAGGGAAAAATCGCTTTTGGCACGATCGACACATGGCTTATTTATAAACTCACCGGCGGAAAATCCCATGTCACCGATTTTACCAATGCCAGCCGCACCATGGTTTTTGACATTAAGAAAAAACAATGGAGCGCGCCATTATTAAATTTGTTGCGCATACCGGCGGCAATTTTACCTAAGGCAATACCCTCGGCGTCCGTGTTTGGCAAAACTGCCGCCGGTGCGGCGGGTTTACCGGCGGGTATTCCTATCACGGCGGTCATGGGTGACCAGCAGGCTGCGCTTTATGGCCAGGGCTGTTGGAGTGCCGGTGATTTTAAGAATACCTATGGCACCGGCTGCTTTATGTTATTGAATACCGGTAATAATTGTGTTTATTCCAAAGGCGGCTTATTGACGACGATCGCCTGTGACATCGACGGCAAGCCGGTGTATGCCCTGGAAGGGGCCGTGTTTATCGCTGGGGCGGTGGTGCAATGGTTAAGGGACGAGTTAAAGGTCATTCCTAATTCGGCGGCGACGCAAGCCATGATAAAAGGGCTTGAAGATACCAATGGGGTTTATGTGGTACCGGCTTTTGTAGGTTTAGGCGCGCCGTATTGGAATTCGGATGCGCGGGGCCTTATCACCGGATTGACCCGCGGGGCCAATGTGCGGCATATTGTACGGGCAGCGGTTGAATCCATGGCGTATCAGACAAAGGATGTGGTCGATTTAATGAAGCGCGAGTCAGGCCTTAAAGTCAAAGCTTTATCCGTCGATGGTGGTGCTTGCCGCAATGATTTCCTCATGCAATTTCAGTCCGACATGTTAGGCGCCCAAGTGATGCGCCCGCGCATGGTAGACACAACCGTTGCCGGTGCGGCATATTTAGCCGGTTTTAATATCGGCTTATGGAAGAAAAAAGATTTAGTACGGCTGCATGCCATCGAGCGGGTATTTAAACCCAAAATGCCTCAAGCGATCGCTCAAGCCAAATATGCCGGCTGGCAGCACGCCGTGCGCCAGGCCATTACCAAATAAAATACCTATGGACCGAAACATCCCCCGTTTAATTAAGAAACAATACGATTTGCTCGTCATCGGCGGCGGCATCAATGGAGCTGCGACTGCTAATTTAGCAGCGGCTTGCGGTGCTACTGTTGCTTTATTGGAAAAAGGTGACTTTGCCAGCGGCACGTCGAGTAAATCCACCAAGTTACTGCATGGCGGTATTCGGTATTTGGAGAATCTGGAATTTGATTTAGTGTCCGAGGCGCTCAAAGAACGTTTTGTGCAATGGCAGTCAGTGCCTTATTTAGTCAAACCGTTATCGTTTATTATCCCGGTTTATAAAAAAGACAGCCGTCCCTTGTGGCTTATGAAAATGGGGGTATGGCTGTACGATCTGTTAAGCGGCAAATACCGCATTGGGCAGCACCGGTTTTTATCGCTTGCCGATGTGGAGAAAATAGCGCCGGGCATTGCGCGGCAGGGGCTGGTGGGGGCGGTTGAATATTTTGATGCGCAAATGGATGATGCCCGTATTGTTTTAGAAAATGTATTGATGGCAGCTTCACGCGGGGCTGAAATTGCCAATTATGTGATGGTGGAGGATTTCCTCAAAGAAAACGGCCACGCGGTGGGTGTAAAGGCCCGTGATGTTTTAAGCGGGGACACTTTTGAGTTAAGGGCCAAGACCATTGTCTCAACGGTAGGCCCCTGGACAGATGCCTTGATGCATAAGGACATCCCGCGCGCTAAGCCTTTGCTGCGGCCAACTAAGGGTGTGCATATTGTGTACCGCGGCCAGGTTTCCCCGCATGCCTTTTTGATTCAGAACCCGCAGGATAAACGCATTTTCTTTATCATCCCTTTTAAAGGCAATTCATTGATCGGTACGACCGATACCGATTATAAAGGAAATCCCGACGATGTCAGCGTTGCCGATGAAGACATTACGTATTTATTGACCCAAGCAGCGAAAGTTTTCGGGCAAATTACTTTTGAGCGTTCCAAGATCATTACTACCTTTGCCGGCATCAGGCCTTTGGTGGCAGATAAAGGTCAGCCCTCTAAAGTCTCGCGCAAGCACATGATTGAAAAAACATATGCAGGTATTTTTTATGTGGCCGGCGGTAAATACACCACCTACCGCGCCATTGCCGAGGAGGTCATTAAGAAAGCCTTGCCCGGCGTTGCCGCCAAACTGCCCTACAGCGGTCATTATCATTTGTATGGCAGCGGCGGTGTGAATGAAGAAGTGAAATTGATAAGCCAGCGGTATCAGGTCAGCATTGATCTGGTGCGTTATTTGATGTCGGTGTATGGCAGCCGCTCGACGGATGTTTTGCAGATCGCTCAAAAAGACCACCGCTTAAAAGAACGCTTATGTTCTTGTTCACCGGCCATCGGCGCTCAGGTGGTGTATTCACAGGAAGTAGAAATGGCAAAGACCATCGACGATGTGTATGAGCGGCGATTAGGTTTAGCTTATATGGATTGCCCGACAGAGCAATGCCGCAGGGCCATTGCCGATATACTCAAATGCTCCCTTTAAAACAATTAATCACCAAAGCCATTGAGAAACGTAAAGGCCTTCTAGCGCATACCGACGCGGTGCGTCTGGTCAATGGGGCGGGGGATGGGTGCGATGGTTTGCTGATTGATCGCTATGCCGCACATATCAGTGTTCAATTGTTGCATGAGCGCTGGCGCAAGCAGCTGGGAGAAATACAGCGTATTTTAGAAGCGCACATGCCGGTTAAGTATTTGATCGTGAAATCCCGGCAAGGATTGGATATTACGACCGAAGTATTGATCGACGGTGATGCCACGACGGTCGTGAGCGAATATGGCCTTAAATTCGCCGTGGATTTAAATGACGGCTTAAATGCCGGTTTGTTTTTGGACATGCGGGCCAATCGCCACAGGGTGGGTGTTTTATGTAAGGACAAAAAGGTGCTTAATTGTTTTGCCTACACCTGCTCTTTCGGGGTGCATGCCCGCAAAGCTGTTGCCGCTGAGGTCATTAATGTGGACATCAGCAAAAAAATCCTCGAGCGCGGTCGTCACAATTATGCCTTAAATCAAATAGAGCCCGGTAAAAATGAATTCATCAAAGCTGATTCAATCGATTTCCTAACAAGGGCCGTTAAGAAACAGAATTACTTCGACGTGATCATCTTAGACCCCCCATCTTTTGCCAGGCATGAGGGAGGCGTATTTCAAGTCAAACGCGATTTACCAAAGCTAATAGCACTGTCTATAAGCGTATTGAATCCCGGCGGCATTTTATTCGTATCGACCAATTACAGCGAATTAACCCACGGTGATTTAAAACAAATGGTAAGCAAAAACCTAAACAACAAAAAAATAAAAATCCTCAACCCCATAACCCAAGACACCGACTTTCCCGGCACCAACACCATCAAAGAAAGCCACCTAGTCGGTGTATTGGTTCAATTACTATGACACAATTAGGAAAAGTGGCCTTAGAGAGGGCTTTATCAAAGCTGGGGGTAGCGTCTCGGAGTCAGACACGTAAGTTGATTGACGAAGGGCGCATTAAGGTCGACGGGCGGATCATCAAAGACCCGTTATTTTTACTGGTGCCGGAGACGGCGAACATACGCATTGATGGTAAACCTGTAGTCAAATCCCTTGAGCATACGATCATGATGTATAAGCCCAAAGGGTATGTCACCACTAAAAAAGATGAAAAAAACCGCAAGACCGTGTATGATCTCCTGCCGGCGGAGTTGCAGCACTTGCATCCGGTGGGGCGATTGGACATGGCCACAACCGGTCTTTTATTGATGACCACTGACACCCAATTGTCCAATTACTTAACCGACCCCGCTAATGCCATACCACGCACGTATGTGTTGACCGTGGAAGGCAATATCAGCGACGATGACATAAAGAAAATATCAGCCGGCATCATGGACGAAGGCGAACTATTAAAACCCACTAAAATTACCTTACGCAAGGCGAGCAATAAAGAATCGCATTTAATTATCGAGCTATGCGAAGGCAAGAATAGAGAAATACGCCGCATGTTTCAAGCGATCAACCACGAAGTCACAGCACTTAAACGGATTGCTTTTGGCATGTATGAATTAGGCGATTTGAAACTCGGAGAAATTAAGGTAATCAAATTACCCTAGGTGTCTGGAATTAAATACTATGATCTACGATGCGATTATTATTGGTGCGGGTGCGGCTGGGTTGATGACGACGATCACGGCCCATAAGGGCGGGGCCAAGGTGCTTTTATTGGAAGGCCAGCCTAAGGTGGGGGCCAAGATACTTATGTCGGGAGGTACCCGCTGCAATGTCACCAATAAAACAGTGAGTGAAAAAGATTACAATAGCCAGCAGCTCATGCGCGTGCGCAATATCCTGCGCGCCTTTAGCAATCAAGACGCCATTAATTTTTTTGAAGGCCTAGGTGTAGAACTAAAGCTGGAAGAAACAGGAAAATATTTCCCCGTCACTGATTCCGGCAAGACCGTGCTTGATGCGCTCATGAAAGCGGCCCACGGTTGCATTAAAAGTAATTGCAAGGTGCAACAAGTAACATTCAAGGACAGGCTGTTTGAGGTAGGAGGCAAAGATTTTTCCTATCAAGCCAAGTCCGTGGTTTTAGCCACCGGCGGATTATCTTACCCAACTACGGGCAGCGATGGGGTCGGCTATCGCCTGGCCGCAGGTTTTGGCCACACCATGGTGAGCACCGCCCCGGCCTTGACCCCATTGACCACGAGCGACCCGGCATATAAATCATTGGCTGGTATCACATTGCCTGTTAAGTTGATGCTTTTTGTAGACGGGAAAAAGACCACTAGCATGACCGATTCCTTCTTGTTCGCGCATTTCGGCTTCTCAGGCCCGGTGGCATTGGACATTAGCCGTCATTGGCTTAAGGCCGAAGGCAAAAAGGAAATGCTGGCAAGCTTCCTGCCGCAATTTGAAGAAAATGCCTTTGAAGCTTTGCTCTTGGCCGGCAAGAATAAAAAAGTAAAGACGCTCCTGTGTGAGTATTTGCCTCAGCGCTTGGTCGATGTGATTTTAGCCAAAGCCAAGATCCCGACGGATTTGATCTTGAACCAATTAAGCAAAGAGCGCCGGGCAGCATTAATAGCATTATGCTTGCGCAACGGACTTGCCATCAGCGGTGTCGTCGGTTATAGTAAAGCGGAAGTGACAGCCGGGGGCATTGATTGGGCCCAAATCAACGGCAAGACCCTCGAATCAGGCATTCAAAGCAATTTATTTTTTGTAGGTGAAATCCTCGATGTGGACGGCCGTATCGGTGGCTTTAATTTTCAATGGGCCTGGGCCAGCGGCCACGTGGTTGGCCATGAAATAATCAAAAAGAAGGAGAACGCAGCATGAGCAAGACAATCATCAAAACCGATAAAGCATCCTTACCTGTAGGTCCGTATAACCAAGCTGTATCCACCGGCCATTTAATTTATACCGCCGGCCAAATCCCTTTAGATAAACAAGGTAATATGGTCCCCGGCGCTATCAAAGAACAAACCGAACAAGTCATCCAGAATTTAATCGCTGTTTTAGGTGCCGGCGGCTCTTCATTAGAGAAAGTCATCAAAGCCACCGTCTTCTTAAAAGACCTTAATGATTTTGCCGGCATGAATGAAGTGTATGGCAAATATTTTAAAGCCGAAACCGCCCCGGCCCGTACCACCATTCAAGTGGCCCGCATCCCGAAAGATTCATTGGTCGAGATTGAAGTCGTCGCCTATATCTAGGAAGAAGGGAGCACGACATGAAGGTGATTATTGCCATAGCTGTTGTTGTATTGGCTTTTGTTTTGATCCGCCGCAGCCAGGCCCAGGAAGCTCAGGGGCCGCTGTCAGCGACGGATAAGACCGTGTATGATTTCAAGGTCCAGACCATCACCGGCGAAGAAAAATCATTAAGCGATTATAAAGGCAAAGTGCTATTGATCGTCAACACCGCCAGCCGCTGCGGATTTACCCCGCAATACAAAGGCCTGGAAGGCCTTTATGAAACCTATAAAGATAAAGGCTTTGAGATATTAGCTTTCCCAGCCAATGATTTTTTGGGTCAGGAACCGGGCAGCAATGAAGAGATCAAAACTTTTTGTACATTAAAATACAAAACCACATTCCCTTTATTTGCCAAGATCAGCGTGCGCGGCCCCAATACAGCTCCCTTGTATAATTATTTGACCACACAGACAGCCTTTAGCGGCGGCATTACTTGGAACTTCAATAAATTCTTAGTCGGGCGCGACGGCAAGGTGGTGGCCCGTTTTGATTCCAAGGTTACCCCGCAATCTGATGAAATCGTCAATAAAATAAAACAGCTGCTTTGACCGGTATCGGCTCACCCATGTTTGATAATTTACCTGCCCATGACCAGCAGCTGATCCAAGCAGTCACCGGCCTTTATGCAGATATAGACAATCAAGTGGATAGTTTCTGCCAACACAGCGGCTTGTCCTGCAAATCCGGTTGCGGGGCCTGCTGTGAAAATCCCCATATAGAAACCACCGTCACTGAAGTCATGCCCTTAGCGTTTCATGTATTATCGACGGGCAAGGCCGATGAAACAGCCGTTGCTATTGAATCCCCTCAAATCCAAGGTCGATGTGTTTTTTATCAACCTGATCCGGCCATTCCCCACCATGGCCGCTGCGGCATCTATGCCCATCGCCCCGGCATTTGCCGCCTCTTTGGTTTTTCCGCCAAGAAAGACAAACACGGCCGTAAACAAATGGTAACTTGCCCGACGATCAAAACCATGCATGCCGATACCTTCAAGGCCTCGACCGAATCGATCAATGCCGGCATGCCCGTCCCGCTGGTGAACGAATACGGCATGAAAGTCATCAGCCTCGACCCTGTGCGCGGCAGCAAACTCATGCCCATCAATCAAGCTGTCAGGCAAGCTATTGAACGCCTCAGTTTTTACGTGAAGTAAAAATAATCAGATATGCGCGATAAAGCAGATGAAGTTATTTAAGGCGTGGGCAATGAACGCCGGATAAATGCTGCGCGTGCGGATGTAGCTTATTGAAAAGATAATCGACAGCATAAAATAATATGGCATGAGGGCCATGCTTTGATGGGCCAATCCAAAAGCGAAGGCGCAGAGAATCACCGCTGTGGGGCGATTGGTGAAAGCGCAAAAGAAATGATATAAGAAGATTCGATAGAATACCTCTTCAGCCAGGGGCCCCAGGCCCACGCTGGCGATTAAGACCAGGATTTTTTGAACCATTGCTCCATTAGCCAGAAATCCATTAAGCAATTCACCGGTCTCCGTATTCGGCGAAGGCATTTTAAAGAATTTCTTTAAGACAAATTCCCATCCCTCACTCATCGCTAACCCGACGGCCAATAACCCCAAGCTCCAGCCCAGCAAACGCTTGGCACCTAAATGCAAAAAGCCGATTTCAGGCCAAGTCCATTTATTCTTAGTCAGCAGCCACTGCAAGCACACCCACAAGGTCAAGGCATCAGCCACCATGGCACTCATTAAAAGAGGATCAAAAATCCCAAATTGCAAAGATAAAGGCATGAAGGCAAGCACGCCAAAAATACCGCTCAATGAAATCAAAATACTGATAAGGAATAAATGCCGCAAGCGGTAAGGGCTTTGTTTAATCGCCGGGATATTGCCGGCAAAGAAAAGCCTGGAGAATACCAAAAGCATCAGCACATTGACCGCTTGATATAAAATGATCCCCAAAACAGCGAAGAGTAATTCTTTGGTCCCCCATAATTTTCCTAAATGATACGCCGCCACCCTGTAATCACCGCTAAAACAGGCGAGTTCAATTAAACGCTGATGCGCCCAGGTATTTCCTTTACGCTCAGGATAAGCGGCAATATAGTTTTCCAATGTTTGCCGTTCTTTGACCACGTCTTTTTTAAGGTGATAAATTTCTGCCAAGCTTGTTTGGATGTGGCGGTCATCATAGCGGTGTTGTTGGGCCATTTGATCAAGCATGGTCAAGGCATGGGTATAATCTTTAAGGGTGATGAAATTTTCTATGAGGCGGAACTTGATCCAGGATAATTCATCATCCTGTAAGTTCATGTGTTCTAATTCATTAAGCAGGGGAAAAGATTTTTCCATTTGGCCGGTTTCGGCGTAAGCGAAGGCCATGTATTCTTTGAAAAAATAAACATAACGGGAAGAAGGGTTGTCCTTAAGATAAGCCTGGCAATCTTGCAGCACATGTTTATAGTCATGCCAGCGTGACCAATCCTGTAACTGATGAGAACGTTTATTAATCTCATTAGGCCACACACATTCTTTGACCGTGCGTTCAAAACCGGCATAATCATGCTGCCCCACATAAAATACCGGGTCTTTAGGGTCATTTGGCCAAAAATTAGGCTTATCAAGCGCCTTTTTCATGGCATGGGCTTTATTTAAAACATCCCAAGCCTCTTTAGTCTTATATTCCCGCCAAAGGGTCAAGCCCAAATCATAAAAGGTGATCTCAAGATTGGCTTTATCATTGCCCGTCAAAGGCATGGCTTGGCGCAAGTAGTGCTCGGCTAAGATATAATCACCATTCCTGAAGACCAAAGCCCCGAGGCTGATCGCCGATTTATAAGCGTGCGGGTCTAAACGCAGGGATTGCTCATAGGCGGATTTGGCTTTCAGCGGCTGTTCATTGTCTTCAAAAGCCCGGCCTTGACGGTAAAATCCGTAGGCCGTGGTTGGTTTAATGACACGTTCAGGATTTGAGTCGTAATAAAGCCATTGGGCCGTGGCCAGCACCAAATTAGTGACGATAAACCAGAGCAGGAAGCGTCGGATTTGGATAGGGCTAAATTGGAAAAAATGCCGTGGCCCAGGCTCAGGGTCTAAGGAGGTCATATGCCACTAAGTATACAACCTAACTAGGGGTGAGGCAAATTTAAAGAGGGTTATCTGCGGGGTATATTAAAGTACAACACCGACGGGCGCATTTTTCTTGACTTTTAGGGGTCAATCCACTATATTGTTTCAGGCCTGGGGTAAAACCCACCCGCCAAAAGAGATTCCCACAGACTTTTTAAGCGTTCCAGAGGTTCATGAAAGAAGCAATTTTATATCTTGAAGACGGCACCATGTTTCATGGCCGGACTCTCCAAGAGACCGGAGAAACTGCAGGTGAAGCTGTCTTTAATACGGCCATGACCGGCTACCAAGAAGTGTTGACCGACCCTTCCTACACCGGCCAGATCGTGGTGATGACCTATCCTTTGATCGGTAATTACGGCGTCAACGACGACGATCAGGAATCAGAAAAGATCCACGTCAAAGGTTTTGTGGTCAAGGAATTTTGCCGCAGGCATTCTAACTGGCGCGCCCAGAAAAGCCTCACCGATTATTTAAACGAAAATAAGATTTTGGCCATCGAAGGGGTCGATACCCGGGCGGTGACACGCCATTTGCGCTTGTCCGGTGCCATGAAAGCGATGATATCGACGGAAGATTTTGATCCCAAGAGTCTTAAGAAGAAATTAGCCGACATGCCTTCCATGGAAGGGGCTGATTTCGTTAAAGATGTCACCACGGCGAAGAAATATGTGTGGAAAGCCAAGGGCCCGCGCTTGTATAAGATCGCGGCCATTGATTGCGGCATTAAGTTTAATATTTTGCGCATTTTAGCTGAGTTAGGCTGCGAGATACACGTGTTTCCGGCCACCGCCACCCCTAAAGATATCATGAGCGTTAAACCTGACGGACTTTTTATCTCTAACGGCCCAGGCGATCCAGCGGTTGTCACCTACACCATTGAAACAGTCAAACAAATGCTGGGTAAAATGCCTATATTCGGGATTTGCTTAGGCAATCAGATCTTAGGTTTAGCTTTAGGCGGTAAGACGTATAAATTAAAATTTGGCCATCATGGCGCCAATCACCCGGTCAAAGATTTTGAGGGAAACCGCATCGGCATAACCAGCCAGAATCATGGCTTTTGTGTGGACATCGACAGCCTCAACAGCGACGAAGTTGAAGTCATTCATACTAATTTGAATGATAAAAGTGTTGAGGGCATACGGCACAAGAAATACCCGGCATTTTCGATCCAGTATCACCCGGAAGCAGCACCCGGCCCTCATGATTCAAAATATTTATTTAAACAATTTACCGACATGATCGACGCAAATAAAAAGTAACATTGACCTATGCCTAAACGCAGCGACATTAAAAAAATCATGATCATCGGTGCCGGCCCTATCGTTATCGGCCAGGCATGCGAGTTTGACTATTCCGGTTCCCAGGCCTGCAAAGCGCTGAAGGAAGAAGGCTATGAAGTGGTTTTGGTTAATTCCAACCCCGCCACCATCATGACCGACCCCGGCATTGCCGAT
>CAZBJT010000004.1:0-18116 GCA_964492215.1 uncultured Planctomycetales bacterium
TCCGTCCCTATTTGTAAAACATAATTGCCGCCTTCTTTGGTATTGAACGGATAATTGATCACCCGTATATTTCTATTCATGTAACTCACGGTCCTAAATGAAAAATGGCCCGGGGCAGGCATCTGGCTGTCTTCATGGAAAATACCAAGCAGCTTAATGTCCATATTCTCAGAATTAAAGATGGTAGTCCCATCTTGAGACATGAAATTGATATAATCTTTAGGTAAGTTCAATGCCGAGGCACGCTGTGACCAATCCTGGGAAATGGCCCTGGTCCTCATTTGAAAAGGGCTTTCTTTTTTCATGAGTATGGCTTTGGAGGCAGCCACGTCCATGGCATGCGGTGTCCCCTCCAGGACATCCAAATATGTATGCATGACAAGCTCAACCTGCCAGGCTTTGAATTTAAGCCCGTTATCGCCTTCTTTAAAAAAAGAGTTGGAAAGCAGGTGCAACACCCCGCTAAAGACAATGAGAATGACACCTAAGATAAGCGTATAAAGCACACTGATCTTGAATTTGATTGAATTGACTCTCATGGGCGATCTTCGAGTATATAACCCGCCCCGCGGACGGTATGCAGGAGCTTTACTTTAAAATCCTTGTCGATCTTATTGCGTAAATGCTGCACATGCACGTCGATGACATTGGTCATGCTGTCGAACTCTTCGTTCCATACATGTTCGGAAATCATGGACCGGCTGACCACCTGGCGGACATTGAACATGAGGTATTCCAACAACGCATACTCGCGGCTGGTCAAAGGAATGACCTTGCCCGCCCTTTTCACCTCATGCCTTAACTGGTCTAATTCCATGTCGGCTAATTTAAAAACAGGAGTTTTTTCCGCATGCTGGCGCCGTAATAAAACCCGCACCCGGGCCAGCAATTCTTCAAAAGAAAAAGGCTTGGTCAAATAATCATCCGCCCCTGCATTGAGCCCCGCCACCTTGTCCTTCACAGCTCCGCGAGCGGTCAGCATCAACACCGGCGCATTGACTTTCTTGGCTCTTAATTCCCGGCACATGGAAATACCGTCTTTATCCGGAAGCATGATGTCGAAGATCATCAAATCATAGGTATTGATCTCGGCCAAATACATGCCCTGTTCCGCATCACCGGCCACATCCACCGCATAATTTTCTTCTTTTAAACCGCGCTTGATAAAATCAGCTATTTGTTTCTCATCTTCTACCAATAAAATACGCATACGTGTATCTCCTTGAGAATTATCCCGCACTGGCTTAAGGGTATTGTGCTACGGAATAAAAACCAACGCAATCAAAAAGATTAGGGGGAACCCTCGGCCGGTTCGAACGAAATGTTAAGCAGTGGCCGAAGGCTCTCCCTATTATTTAATGGAAATGGTTTTAACGTTCGTAAACTCATGAATACCGAAACCAGCCAATTCCCGCCCATAACCGCTTTGCTTGATGCCCCCGAAAGGCAAATGAGGGTCGGAGACGACCATATCATTAATAAAGCAGCAGCCGGCCTCCAGCTGATGCTCGGCTATTTCCTGGGCCCGCTTTAAGTCCTCGGTAAAAATGGCAGAGCCCAATCCAAATACCGTATCATTGGCCACGGCAATGGCCTGCCCTTCGTCCCTCACACTAATGATCGCGGCGGCCGGACCGAATAGTTCTTCATCATAAGCCGGCGAGCCTTTAGTGACATTGGTCAATACCGTAGGCGGATAAAATGCCCCGGCCAAGGCCGGTACCTTGCCGCCCAATAATAGGGAAGCTCCTTGTTTAATGCTTTTCTGCACCTGGCGGTGCAAGGCATCGCGTAAATCGTGGCGGGCCAAAGGACCCATCGTGGTATCTTCCCTTAAGGGGGACCCCATGCAGGCTAATTTCATATGCTCGACAAAATGCTGCTCGAATTCTTTTAAACGCGACTCAACCACAATAAACCGCTTGGCGGATACACAACTTTGCCCGCCATTGATCAACCGCGACTCCGCACAGATTTGCGCGGCTTTGGGCACATCCGCATCTTCCAGAACAATGTAGGGGTCGCTGCCTCCTAATTCCAAAACGGTTTTCTTAAGGGCGGCCCCGGCCTGTGAGGCAATGGCCTGACCCGCCCCGGTGCTGCCGGTCAATGTCACGGCTTTGATCACCGGGTGCTTGATCAATGCCCCCACTTTTTCATTGGAAATCAATAGGGTTTTAAATACCGCCGGGGCGATCCCTGCGGCTTTAAAAATATCTTCAATGGCCAGGGCACACCCGCACACATTGGAGGCGTGCTTGAGCACAACGGCATTGCCGGCCATGAGGGTGGGTGCGGCACAACGAAACACCTGCCAGAAAGGAAAATTCCACGGCATGACTGCCAAGATCACACCAAGCGGCTGAAAGCTCACGAAACTCTTTTTAGCTTTGGTTTGCACCGGTTGTGGGTTTAAATAGGTGATGGCGTGCTCCGCATAAAACTCACAGACCATGGCACACTTGTCGATTTCGCTGCGGCCCTGGGTCATGGGTTTGCCCATTTCCTCAGCCATTAAACGGGCATACGTTTCTTTATTTTTACGCAAAATCTCCGCCACGACATTCATCTTTTCGGCCCGCTTATTGATGGGCAAATTATGCCAGTACACAAAACTCGACTGCACCTCTTTAAGGGCCTGATTTACCATCGCGAGGGAATATTCGGCATACGTTTTGATTTTATTTCCGGTTGTAGGATCGATGGAACGCATTAGGCCCTCCTTAACTTTCTAATCAGTTGACCGTTGACCCGCGTGTCGATGGGTATTTCAAAAACGCTTAATTCCCGCGTGCGCAGTGCATGGGCCAGCTGTTTTTTTAGTTCACCGGCATACTTAGGCCGGTATCCTTTGATGCCGAAACTTTCGGCATATTTTTTAAAATCAGGATTAGTCAATTGCGTACCGGTGGAACGGCCGCGGCTCATTTGCTGTTTCCAGCTGATCAGGCCATAATCATTGTCATTGAAAATGATCACGGTAAAACCCACCTTCAAACGTTTAGCTGTTTCTAATTCCTGTGAATTCATGAGGAACCCCCCGTCGCCCATCACCGCCACGATGCGGCGCTCAGGTTCATGCAAGGCCGCGGCCACAGCACCGGGCAAAGCAATGCCCATGCTGGCCAGACCATTGGAAATAATACAGCCGTTAGGGCAGGTGGCTGAAAAATTGCGGCCCACCCATACTTTATGCGTGCCCACGTCGCTGATCAATAGGTCATTGCCATGCATGAGCTGCTGCAAGATGTTTAAGACACCCGGGACGGTAAAGGCCTGGCTGGGTTTTAGTTTATACCCCGCGATATCTTTAATGATGCGGCTGCGCACCGGGGCATACCAGGCGGCATCGAAATGGCAATCTGCTGTGGTTAAATGTTTATTTAATTCCCGCAGTGTCTCGGCGATGTCCGCCACGATCTCGACAACCGGTTGATAATGCGCATACACTTCCGCCGGGGAAAAATCAATATGGATGATTGTCTTTGTCTTTGCCGGGTTCCAGGCATCCGGCGCATATTCAGCGATATCATAACCGATGGCCAACACCACATCCGCCTGCTCCACCGCATCCATGACAATGTCACGGAAACCGAAACCCATGGTAAAGAGGGATTGCGCATTATGGTCCATGATGGCCCCCTGCCCCATGAGGGTGTGCACGACCGGTATGTGATGTTTGCGCACGAGCGCAGTCAATTGCTCGGCGGCTGAGGTGCGCACAGCCCCGTTACCGGCAATGATAAGTGGGCAATGGGCTTTTTTAAGCAGCATCACCGCTTCTTGAAGGGCTTTATTATCAGGATCAGGCCGGCGCACGCGGATGACTTTTAATGGCCGGGCTTTGGTTTTCATGGCCGCCACGTCCTCGGAGAATTCGATATGCGTGGCCCCGGGCTTCTCGCTTTCAGCGGTCTTGAATGCTTTGCGCACGACTTCAGGGATAACATCGGGACTGGGGATGGCGGTATTCCATTTGGTGATGGGACGAAATAATCTAACCAAATCAAGGTACTGATGGCTTTCTTTGTGAATGCGTTTAAGGCCCGCCTGTGCCGATATGGCGACGAGGGGACTTTTATCCAAATTAGCATCAGCCACACCGGTGACTAAATTGGTGGCACCGGGCCCCAGTGTCGATAAACATACACCAGCCTGCCCGCTTAAACGCCCCCACATATCCGCCATAAAAGCAGCCCCTTGTTCATGGCGGGTGGGAATAAACCGGATGGAAGATTTTTCCATGGAGAATAAAATGTCCTCGGTCTCTTCGCCCGGAACGCCGAACACATACTTGACCTTTTCATTTTCCAAACACTTGATGAACAGGTCCGATGCTTTCATGTACCTACCTCCGTGGTTGGACCGACATGGCACCCTCAAATCCCAGCTCTGCGATCAAAGGCAAATGATCGGACGCCATTTTATCCAAAGCGGTATGTAACACCCGGATGGAATGCACCTGGAATTCCGGTGTGACAAAAATATGGTCGATGCGACGGAACGGATACCCGGCAAACCAGGTTTGCGTGGGGTGATGCCCCATTAACATGACCTGGCTATCATGCATGCTCTTACATATTTCTTTATAGACAGGAGAACCAGGATCCATATTAAGATCCCCGCATAAAACCACCGGACCCTGGCAATCCGGGTGCTGCAGCCAATCCGTGCTTAACAGGCTTTTCACCTGCACCAGCCGCTCGGCAGCCCACAAACTCAAATGAGTATTAATGATATTGATCTTCATCCCTTCATACTCCACCGCCACCCAAAGCGCTCCCCGGGATTCCACAAATCTTTTGTTCCATAATTTGGGCAATGCCGCTTTTTTCATCAAACTCATGGGGTAACGGCTCAAAATGGCATTGCCGTATTCACCGTCTTTATGACGGAAAGCCGGATGAAAGTGAAAGGACATTTCCAACCGGCGGGCAATGCGTTCGGCCTGGTCGATGCTGGCGGAACGCGTGCGCCCCACATCCAACTCCTGCAAGGCCACAATGTCGGGGTTATAACGGGCGATCACCCGGGCGATGCGGTCGGTGGAAATAAAACCATCCATGCCTTTACACCCATGCACATTGTAACTCATGATGCATAAAGTCTTGCCTGCCAAGGCTGGTGTTTCAATAAATGAAGGACGAAAAAATTCATCTTGGCTCATGAAATTCTGTGCGGCTTCACGCAAATCCATGGGCCTTAAATAATTTTTGCCATTGGGTTTAATATAAATGTCCATGGGCAGCAGCGCAAAGGCCTTGGTTTCCTCAGGCCCGGCACCGGCGTGGGCGCCATATTCCAGAGGAAAACTCATGGCTGCCGCACCTTTAGACCAACCCATGATGATAAAATCACCAGCGTCGGGATGATGGCAGACGTTCATGATATCTTCCCTCACCTCTTCCAAAAAAGGATGGTCATGGCCAAAAATATCAGGGGCATCTTCCGGCAGCATGAAGCGGCCTTGCGGTGTCCAGGCCAAGACCTTGTGCGGCCCCTGCGGCATCAGGACCAAGGGGATACCTGCTTCCTCAACCAGCTTCCGCCCAAAGTCCAGCATCCGTTCTTTATGTATTTCTTTTTTCAAATACACATGACCCACCGGCCCGATGGCGGTGACTACAGCTTCCATGGCCTCAGGCTCAGCTATTTTCTTAATGGCTTCCTCGACGGTATAACCGTATTTGACAAAGTAGGGGTCGGTTTTTTCCTGGCCATGGTCGCTGTAAATCCATAGGTCATACCCCCGGTGCGGTGACTGTTTGATCACATGGTCGATATGCTTGATCGTGGCATCAATGCCTTTGAGCGACCAATGGGCAAAACGTGAACCCGGCCCACGGCAATGGGCCTGCTCATCATACCCCAATAAATTAAAATGAATGATAGGCAGCCCCCGGATAATGTCCATGCACACACCGGCCACCACCATTTCGCGCAGGAAAACGCAGACCATGACCCTGAGCCAAACTAATTCCAATTCCCTCAAAAACAACCGGCCTTTTAAGGTGCCGCGTATGCATTCAATGACAGCAATGAAAAATTCGATGACCAATAATAAAAACGTACGGATAAAAATATCCAAATACAAAAAAACCAAAAATGGGAATACCAGAGGGTTAATCGCATGCAAAAACCCGCTCCATCCCATTTGGGCCCAACAAAAATGCGCTTCCGCAGCCCCGCCGGTGTAAATATTAGAATAGGAGCTTCCCCCCTCAAGTAAACCTTTGCCTTGCGTTTTAAGTACGGCTTCACGGGCCGCCACCTGGGCGGGATTAAGCATCTTAATAACTTCGCCGCTCTTGCGGTCCATGAAACAAAAAGCCGGCACGAAACTTTTGACCCCATAAAATAATTCCGCCTGTACCGCCGGGGTATTGGATGGAAGGCCGGAATAAAAAGAATGCAGCACATAGCGGTCTTTTTGCATCAATGAATTTAAAAAAGGCATTTGCCCTTTGGTCAGCGCCCGCTGCATTTGGGTCAATGACAAACCATCTATCTGAACCATGATAAGGCCCGGCCTGTCCGCCATCCCTTTCAGGCGCGAAAGCCTTAATAAACGGATGGCCCAATCGCTTCGGCTCACCCAGCGGCGCATGCGTTTAAACATCACCAGCATGCTGCTTATCATACGGAAACCTCCGTGCTATGCAATGCAACGGCCTGACCGGCGTGTGACGCCGATGACATAAATGCACCGGTGGCCTTGGTCAAATTTTTAACCAAACCCCATTGGGCCTGGATCATCCGGGACGTCCGGGCCCAGGGGGTCTCTTCATTATGATTGCGGCGCAGAAAACCTGCCACAATGCTGCAAGAGGCATACATGGCCAGGGCCTTGTCCGCACTTTTCTTCATGGCAAATTCTTTGGCGGTTGCACCACAGGCTTGTTTGATATTTTTTATTTGGGTCTCGTTGCGCCGTTTCATCCACACCAAGGCGTCGACAAAATCATAAAGGCTATCGGCATCAAGCAGGCGGCCGTTCACCTGGTCTTTAACCACCTCACGCACGCCCGGCGCATCGACAGCCACGACAGGTAAACGGGCGGCCATGGCTTCGGCAATGACTAAGCCCTGGGTTTCACTGTGCGAGGCAAAAACAAAAACATCCATGGCATGATAAGCATCAGCCAGGTCTTTGCCCTTGACTACACCGGCAAAATGCAGACGCTCGCCTAAGCCTGCAGCTAACATGACGTCGCGGATCAAAGCTTCCGAAGGCCCTTTACCTGCCACCAAAAAATGGGCCTGCGGTTCTTTTTCCATGAACCGGCAAACCGAACGCGCCAGGAATTCCAAATTCTTTTCCGGCGCCAAACGCCCCACATGCCCCACCACAAAAGCATCGGCAGGTATGCCGAGCTTTTTACGCAAAGCCTTCCCCGCGCCGCGGATAAACCTCTCACCATATATCCCCGTCGGTACGACCTCAACCGGGCTTGTGACCCCCCGGCTATATAACAGGGCCTGCACGCTTTCACTGGGGGCAAAAACCTGGTCGGCCAGATTGGCATATCCCGTCGATAATTCAATGACAAAACGTTTTAAGGATTCTTCATTGCCAGGTACATAATGCACATTTTCCTCATACAGCGTATGGTGGGTAAAGACCAAGGGGACATTATAGTGGGAAGCCACCCGCAAGGCCGTGTCCCCGATCAAAAAAGGATGATGGGAATGGACAATATCAGGATGGAAATCACCCAGCGATTCCATCAAAGCCCCCGGCACCGGCAATTGGACGGAGAAATCCGAACCATTGAAGTTCTGTATCGCCTTCACCCGTACAACGCCTTCTTCCTCTTCCATGCCCGGGTATTGGGGTGTCACGATAACGACCCGATGCCCTCGTTCACGGAATTCTTTGGTGAAGTGTTCGACCGATATCTCCAGACCACCGACCAAAGGTTTATATGTATTTGTCATCATCAATATATTCATAATTTTACCTGCTCTTTCATTGGAATGTCGACCCAAGTGGCACCACCTGAGGCTGTTTGTTTAGGATAACCGGGAAGTGCCACTTCAATGCGCGGTGCTTGACCATGCCACTGGGCTTCCCATGATATTTTGATTGAATCTTCTTCATGGCTCAATGTCACCGCCACTTTGCCGAACATCGTCAATGTAAAACCGAAATACAGGGTCTCTTTTTTTTCCAACCATTCTTCCGGGATACCTGAACATAAAATGACCGTCTTTGCCTCTTCCTCTTCACGCACGAACATATTACGGACCATGCACACCCATTCGGCGGTGGCCCATATATGCTGGCCGTCGCCCATACACCCGCCTTTGGTTTGAGGATGAATGGCCTCGGGCCATTGCCCGGTGGATGTGGCCAACTCGGCCACGGCCCTGATAGGGGCAAAAAACCGGGGATCTCCGTCGCGCAACAAAACCTGCGCCACATGCAAGGTCAAATAAACATTAATACCGGAATGGCTGATCTCATGATAAAAAGCGCCGTCTAAAAAACATTTCTTCAGCAGAAAATCAACCGTGGCCCTCATGCGGGAGTCACGGGGAAAATACAATTGCAAAGGGTAAGCCGCAACCAAAATACCGATGGCCCCGGCATCCATGCGGCGATACGGTGATGCCGGGATGGCCGGGTCATTCAAGCGTATCTTGACTAATTCCAGGCTTTCTTCAAGGCATTGAGACAGATCATCCGCCCATGATTTGAATTGGACGGCCAAAGCAGGGTCATGCCCTGCCATCAATAAAGCAGCACTATTAAGTCCGGACACACCCCAAAAATCATCCCAATAATAATAATCATTAGGTCCAAAATGCTCGGCGCTAAATCCTGCCGGCAAAAGCCCTGCATGCGGGGCATTGGTCTTGGGCAATAAACGTTTCTTCTGTATCCATTGGGCGCCGCGGACAATGCTTTTGATCCACTCAGGTTTTATGGATTTTTGGGTGCAGGCGGCATAACGTTGGATGACCCATAGCACCTGGCCATTGGAATCCCACTCACCATCCTGCGACATAAAATAACCCGACTTGGTTTGACGGCTGGGGAAACGATCGATGATCTTTTCCACATTCTTAAGCAGACCCACATTGATCATGGCATTCAGGATGAAAGCCGCATCCCTAAACCAAAAACGCTTATAGGTAAATGGCCCCGGATAAATGTCCCCGGGCGAATGCAGGATTAACGTGCGCAGGGATGTTTCATAAAGGAATTGAAAAAGCTTGTCCGGTATCCGCAATTGACAATGGCCCTGCAAATGCTCGCTCCAGCCGGAGGTGATATCAACTTTTGCCTTAGTCAAAGGGATCTTGACGCACACTTCTTTGGGCCGCAGCGGTTCTATTTCATAAACAGCTGCCCCCGAAGCCATACCGACGGGACAATGAATACCTTCTTCATGGGTGGTATTTTTATAATACAGCGGGATCTGCTGGGAAATATCGCCCAGGTTATAGGTGGAAAAAATATAACGAGAGGGTTTGGATTGTAAATAAACATTCTTCTCTTTATTCACCTGCCAGCCGGGGGTATCGGGCAAACAAGTTATATCATGGATAAAGCTGACCCCCTCGGGGTTATAAGGCCTCACACAAATAATAAGCCAGGCCTTATAAAGGGTCTCGGCGCTGAAAATAATTTCACAAGTCGGAACACCTTGTTCAATTTTTACCCGAGCATACGACTGCAGGGCCGCGTGTTCTACTTTCGTCGCTGTACTCACCGCGAAAGTCTCTTTGCAATCAACGGCTTGGGCGACTTGAGGACTTTGAGAAGGAAATAAAGACGGGTAATTCTCCGCCATGATCCAGGCATCAATAGACCACCCGTCCCAAAAAGGTGTGACCAATCCCCTGGGATCAACCAGAGGAAAATCGGTAAAATCCGGGACGCCCAGGGCCGTCCAATTCCTATATGTCAAATTGATATGACTGATACCGAAAGAGCGCGGGATAAACGCCCTGTCTTGCGGGTCAAATTGATGTTTGACCCAAAATGGCCACACCCAGTCAAGGTTATGCTGAATGGCCTGGCTATTGACCAACCCCCTGGCCTGTAGAATGGCACCGGAACGTAATAACTCCGTCGGCACCCAGACCTCAGAGGGTTTTGAAAAATGCTGGAGACTGGAAAAGACCGATACAGGGTCTAAATAACCCTGAGCTTTGGCTAAGCGCCGCAAAATAAATGTCCAAAGCGATCCGTTTTTCCACATAATTATTTTCTCCCCTGCATCTTTGATCGCGCATATCGTCCAGCCTTATGATTCATTTCTCAACTCTAAGAGGTCCCTTACCTGATTCAGTCCGACCAACGCTATGGCCTTATCTATAATTGCCGTCTTTTCTTCTTGGGTAAAAACCATACCCTTAAGGGTCAGTATCCCCTGGTCAATGCTGATACGGACAGTAGGGACAACATGGGACAAAGCAGGTTCTTTCTCTAAGGCCACCTGAAGGTCTTTGACTATTTGCTCGTCCCGATGCTGCTTTTCAACCTCACCCGCCTGGGGGACCGGTGTCCCTGTTGCTTCTTCGATCTTGTCCTGGGTGTTCGGATTACCCTCACTGATGTAACGGGTGACTTGCATGCTCACCGGTTTGGATTGCCGTTTCTTCTCATGATCAAATTGGTACCTGTTCTGTTTTTTCGTTTTTCTCATGTGAAGCTCCTTTCTTTAGAAAATCGCCTCTATGATGCTTCCGACCAGCTTAAAGGGAAATGCCAAGACCTGCCCGATCACATGAAACACCCCGCCGATAATGCCGCCGCCTGAATGCGGGCTGCTGCTGGCGCTGCTGCTCTTTTCTACCGTTGTGGTCGATGTGGTTGCGGTCGGTTGTGCCGTGGTATCAGCCGGTGCCGAAGCGGTGGTCGTGGTTTCCTTGTATGTCTGGCTATGAGCGGCACAACCTGTTAAGAATTGCAAACTAAAAGCCAAAGCCATAAATACATATACGGCCTTACTCTTATTGCCAACGGTTGGGCGATTTATCTTCATATGCCTTCTCCTTTAAATTTAAGAACTAGGACCCTGTTTCAATGGTCAATTTATTATCCACATGCCGCACCTGATCGATGGCTTGTGCCTTATGTTCTATGGTTTCCTTCTCTTTTTGGTCCTTAACGACCCCCTTTAACGTTACATAACCGTTAAAAGAAGCAATGTCGATCTTTTCTGCAGCCAGGGAAAGATTTTTATCATTAACAATGGCTTTGTGGATGGCATCGGTAATGGCATGATCATCCACGCCCACCGGCTGGTTGGCAGCAATGGCCGTATCACCCGGCCTATTGGTGATATCATCGACGCCGATGACCGTAGAACTGCCGGGCAGGGTATCTGCTTTGACCGGTTCCGTGAATTTGACACACAAGAAGACCAGCAGGATTATTCCCCAGACCAGGAATATGTTTCTCATACGTTCTCCTTTTTAAGCGTACCATTTCTACTATTCATTTTTTCCTGTTTTTGAGCCCGTGAGATCGCGGCTAAAGCGTCTATCTTCGGCTGCGCATTGAATATAATCACCCATTGGCGTTGATTAAAGATATACATAAAGGTCCCAAATGCGCCGGCCACGTATAATGTGGCGCAAATAAATGTCACATACATTTTTTCTTCAGCCGTCCAGGGCGCGTATAAGAATATACCGACGTGAAAAAGAGCCAATCCTGCCGTCAAAAAAACCAGACATACACCAATACCTAAAAGACTGATAAACAACAAACGCAATGTTTTGATGCTTTGTAAATACCACATCATGGCTTTGGCCCGCCCCACGCGCAGGGACGTATTGGGGGAAAATGACGAACCTTTCATCAGTCCCGCAATGAAAACCATCAGATCTTTCATAGCAATCATTTTCATTTCTCCCTCTTTCTCATGATGAATGTATGCAGACCCACCTGATACATGCGGCCGCACATATCAGATGGGCCCGGTTTACATTAACTTTTCTTATTAGACCCCATAATAAAGCCTAACAAGGTGCAACCGACGGCCACACCGGCCACAATCGGCCACGGATTTTCATGAAGCCGTTTGTCCACTTCAGCGATCGCCTGTTTCAATTGTTCCCTGCCCTGTTTTAATGTCTTCTGGGTGTCGGAAACGATATCTTTGACGTATTCTTCGCCCTCTTTCAATGATTCATCCAAATCATTCCTGTTTGTTGTTTGCATGACATGCTCCTTTCCTGGTTATAACGATTGAATACATCCCTTGATTTCATCCGTCGATTTTAATTTGGAGACCTTCATGTTCGGCTCATCCAATGTCACATCACGGTTGGTCTGCTCTTTGATGATCTTCTCGATCGCAGCCAAGCTGGTGTGCTTGGGATCGAACTTGACCATCTTCATCTGCTTACCGTCCACGGAGACCCTGGAGGTACCGGGCAGATAAATGGTCCCGTTATTAAAATCAACCACAAATGCAATGACGCCGGGGATCAAGAAGAACAGCAAACCAAGTCCGTCTAAGATAGCCACCCCTGCATCCACATGCCCGGCTCTTTGCCCTTTACGTTCCGGGTACAACAGCGTACCGCAGCCGGACAATTGAAAGACGAGCATTGAAACGATCACTATATTGAAACCTTTTCTTAAATTTCCGGCCATATGGCCTCCCTTTTTCTGATAGATCATTGCACATCCATGTTATTGACGACGCTAGTTACCCCATCGATATCGCTCACGAGTTTGGTGACCAAGTCCTTTTCAGCCGGATTCTTGGCCTTCCCCGTCAATGTGACCACGCCTTCGCGGGTGGTGACTTTGGTGCTGATGGAACTGGTTGAACGATGGGCCAATAATGTCATCTTTACCTGACCGGTAATGGAGGCATCATCGATCTTTTCGTTCATTGGCTCATTGGGCGGATTAGGGTTTTTCACGACCGCCATTTCATTTTTCACCGCCTTGACGCCATCTACATCAGAGGCATACTCCGCGGTCAGCTCTTTTTGGGCCTCGCTGTCTGCATCACCCTGCAAGGTGGCCACACCGTCTTTCACATAAACCTTGGTGCGTACCGCACTGACATTGCGATGGAACAACAGGGCGCTTTTGATCTTAACGCTAAGCCAGGAATCTTCACCGGCTGAATGCTGGTCCTTGACCTGGATCTGATTGTCCACCTTGATGACGTCGGGAAGACTGGCCACGGTATTTTCAGCCATCGACTTGTGGTCGCCATCGTTGACCGCGCCGGTCAATGTCACGACCCCGTCCAAGGCATGGACACCGATATGGTCATCTTTCAGGTAAGTTTTAAAAACATAGGAATTCTGCGCTGCTGTTTCAATACGATCATCGGTACCGGAAGCACCGGCAAAGCCAGTAGTGAACAATACAACAACTGCAATTGTCATTACCATGGATAAATAAATCGTTTTCATGTCCTCTCCTTCTAGTTTTGTAATTTATGGTTTAGGTCCAAAAACAAACAGCCCGCAGATAAACAAGACAATCGCCGAGATCAGAAAAATAACAAACAGGATCTTGGCAATATCCAAAGCTGAACCCGCGATATTAGTAAAACCCAACATGGCTGCGATGATCGCAATGACAAAAAAGGTAGCTGCCCAATTCAACATAATGACCCCCTCTTTATACGCGCATGGCTTTAAGGTTAACGGATTCCTGGGCTATGCCGTTAAGCCTGGCATTAGCTTCTTTTTCTTCTTCCAGGGTTTCTTCCAATAACTCCTTGATACGGTCATGCCCCAGCAGAGAGGCATGGCTGTGGGCCGTGCCATAAGCGGCAATTTCATAATGCTCGACCCGTTGGGCGGCACCGATGATACCGGCATCCCCGGCTGCACATTTTTCCGCTTTTTGCACGGTCTCTTCCCCTTCTTCAATCAAGCCCTTCATGGCTTTGCAGGTGACTTGCACCGGCTTATGGCCGAGTTCCCGGAAAGCCTGTTCCAGGCGATTGGCATGATTGCGCGTTTGTTCCAAATGTTCTTCAATGGCTGCCTTTAATTCATCCGAATCGGTGGCACTGGCCATCTTAGGAAGGGCCTTGATCAATTGGTTCTCGGCGCTGTACAGGTCTTTTAACTCTTCCAGAAATAACTCATCCAATGATTTGATCTTTTTCATGTGCAGCCTCCTTAAATTGATAAGAGCCCTTCTTTTATTGTTCAACCGTGACTTGGTGGACCGGAACCGGATAAGACGTGGTCGTCACTGTTGTTGTGGTCGTTGTTTTCTCACTCCCTACCGGCACTACCACATCCAGCGGTGGAAGCCTGGTGATAAGGACGGCTAGATCTTTACCTTTGTCCTGGGGTTGATATTCCACCCTTACCCTGTCGCCTTTTAAAAGATCGGTCAATTTGGTGACATTGTCATAGCGGGTGTCTAAGGTGATCTGAAAAGCAAACTCTTCCCCTGACAAACGGTTGGCATCCGGAGAATTAATGGTGCCGGGAGGAACGTCAACAGTGATAAAATCGGAATACACCGCACTTAATGTACCTTCCACGACCACAGACGGACCCACCGCCTCAGCAGCCCAGGCCATGGATGTCACGAGTAAGAATGCTGCTAAAATAAAGAATGTTTTTACATGTAATCTCATGATGCCCTCCTTAAATATGAAACACATTAATGAAATTCTATTGCGGGACCCTGCGTCCCAATACCAATGAAATTGCAAAAAAGATCAAGAATACGATAAATAAAACTTTGGCTATTTCCGTTGCAGTGCCTGCGATGCCACCGAAGCCGAATACGGCTGCGATAATGGCAATGATGAGAAAACTGATGGACCAATTCAACATGTAAACCCTCCTTGTGTGAAAACAATCATATTTCTTGTCGTTTTAATGCTTATTCATCATCTTCGGACAGATCGGGGAAAAAATCGGACACTTTCCCTGATAAAAAATCATCCCCTTCTTCATACTGATTCAACCAGCTTTGAAAATAATCTTGCTGCAATGCCGGGCCCTGGGACAACTTGTCGTCTTGCTGTAAGTACCTGGGTTGAGTGTTTTTCATTTGATCCCTCCTCGCTATGGTTCACTACTAATGCTTCACCTATTTGCAATTTTACCAAAACCAACATGAACAACAGATGAATCCAAAATTAAACTATTGAACGGCTTTTCTAACCGAGTCTGCTGCATCGCGTCCCACTTCTTTGAGTTCATGACCTGTTTCCTGGACGCCAGCCCGAATATCTGCACCTGTTGTGCTGGGTGTCCTGCCGGTGACCACGGCCCATACCAATAGGACTATTAAAATGGCCATCAATATGCCGACGGGTGCATATCCCCATGAATCGTTATAAAATCCGACACGAAAAGCACCAGCGACGACCACAATGGCAATGAGTATAACTAAAGTTTGGGTGGTCATCACATCCTCCCTTCCGTGTCATTATTTAATGTACCTTCCTGGCCTTGACGGAGAGCGTCGATATGCCTATAGGTCTTTTGAGACTTATAGACCAGCACGCATAAGGCCACGAAAGAGGCCCCGACAAAGAATGGGAAGATAGTAACAAGCAGAGCCTTACCAAAAATGATCAGCGCCGTATTCAAGAAAATCAACATCCAGCGCATCTCAGACACACCGAATTGATTAACGCTGATCTTAAAATTATTGGTGATGGAAAAATCCATGAACACATGGACCATGAAACCGGCCGAAAACGTCAGTGACATGAGGGTCAATAGGCCATAGGATGGCGGCAATAAGAATGAATAGCCGATGGTAATGCCGCAGAGAAAGATATAATCAAGGAAATGGTCCATATAAAAGCCCCATTTAATCAGACCTGAATTACGGGTACGGCCCACCGCACCATCAAGCATGTCCGTGATATATTGAAAGAAAATGCAGGCGCTAAACGCCCACAGCCAGCGCGCATCACCTTGCGCCAGGAAACCGGACAGGGCACAACCCAAAGACCAGCCGATGGTCATCAATGTTAAATGGACCGTACTGATCTGCTTGGGCACCCGTGGTACGGCATAATCCAGGAACTTTTTCTCATAGGGAACGAGAAAATGGATCAGGTGTTTCTTGTCACCGGCAAACGTCGGATTTTGATTCTGCTTCGGCTGCTCAATCTGTTGGGGGAGTAGGGTTGTCGTATTCATGGATGTCACTATAGCGATATCAACATGAAGGTAAGATTAACTTGAAATTAAATAATCCCAAGGGGATAAATCCGTGGTAAAAATGTCGACGGGACTTGTCATCTTAGAAAATAAATTTTAATTGCCAATAATATAACTCTTGCCTTAGAATAAGTCCCTATGCAACGAGTGAAGCAAATTTTTGTGTGGGTTTTAGTGTTGATCTGTGTGGTTAATGCGGGCCAATTTGTCCTGCAGGCCATGGAGCGGGCCGGTCAACAGCAAATGGCTTTTCATCAATTAGGTGATCAATTCCGAGGCCTGGAACAATTCGTCGGCCATCAGCGCCGCATCGGTTATTTCTCCGACAAGAACATGGACCAGCCCATGGCCAAGGCCCAAATCGAGCAGGCCCAATTTTGGTAAGCCCCCATCGTCTTAGACCTTAACAATACCCAATACCCTTTTGTGATCTTTGACTGCACCAGCCCGCAGGCCGCATTGACTAAAATCAAAGAGCTGGGCTTAAACCCCATTAAAGCCAATAAGAACGGTGTCATCCTTGCGGTTAACCCTAAGGCCTTTAACCTATGATGTATATCGTCGCTCTTACCCTGTCCCTAGCCTTAGGCTATCTCACGTTACGCGCCCTTGATCTGTTGCGTTTACCCTTGCCCCTTCTATTAATATGGTCTTTAGGCTTAGGTTTCGGTTTAGTGAGCCACTTGGGCTTTATCAGCCATATCTTGCTCAACGCCCATGGCCCCTTACTGCCGCTGATGCTGACTGGCCTCACCGGCATTGCTCTATTTATCGCCGGTAAAAAGAAACCGCTATGGCCTGCCTTAACATTGAAAACGCAGGACAAATGGGGTTTAGGTTTATTGGCCTTATTAGCCATCCCTTTAACCATGGAAGCCTTGCATTATCCTTTAGGTGGTTGGGACGCCTGGTCGTGCTGGAACTTAAAAGCCAGGTTCATTTTTTTAGGTCAGGACCATTGGAAGGACATGCTTGATCCGGTCTTATGGCGCAGCAATACCCATTACCCGCTTTTATTGCCGTTGATGAATGTGTTTTGCTGGGATTTATTAGGCCAAGCTGATCAAAATATCCCCATGATCAATAGCATTATCTTTAGCTTATTGACCGCCGGGGTCATGTGCTGGGGGATCTTCTTATTAACGGGCCGTTTATTGACGGCATTGGCCTTGACCGCCTTACCCCTCACCCTACCTTTTTTTATTACGCTCGCGGTGAGCCAATACAGCGACATACTCATCGGGTTTTATTTGATCAGTGCCATCCTTTGCTGGCTGGGACAGCAGCGTCTTAATATGCCGGGCCTCAAAGTCTTATGCGGTTTATTCTTAGGATTATTAAGTTTTACAAAAACAGAAGGATTAGTGGCCGCCGCCCTCTTAAGCGCCTTGATCATTGTCGATGATTGGCGCAAAGGCCATTTCAAAGATTTACCCGGCTTTTTATTCGCCTTAGGTCTCATGGCTTTACCGACGGTGATATTTAATCTGGCTTTTGCCCCTCACAATGAAGCTTTTATCAATGGTTTTTCATCCGCAGCACAACCGTCGGATATCACCCGCTTGCAGGTCATTGCAGTTTACCCCTGGTTTGAAATGATCAGCGGCAAATGGAATGGCTGGTGGTTACTCATGATCGCAGGGCTTGTGCTATCCGGAAAGAAAAGCTGGCAGGGCAAACAAATGACTGTCGGGATCTTTGTTATACTTTATATAGGGGTCATCTTGGCCTATTATTGGGTCAATACCTTCTTCCCCATCGTCTGGTGGATGCAAACCACCCTCTCCCGCATCATCTTCGCCCTCATCCCCACCATCACCCTCTGGGTCGCCGCAAGCCTAATTCCAGACACCTAGGGTAATTTAATTATTTGCTCGGAGTCATGAACCCATTTAATGTCCCCTCGTACCGGGGATAGTAGTAGGTAAAAAGAGTTAAGTGATGTTGTTTGCGGAACAATCAGGGATTTTTTGCCAAAT
>CAZBJT010000005.1:0-17360 GCA_964492215.1 uncultured Planctomycetales bacterium
ACCGCCTAAATCACGGACCAAATGCTCTTTTTCTTTCATGAGCAAAGAAGCTTCTTTTTTAGTGAAGCGGGTCATGGTGCCGTTGGCTTCCATCTTCTCTATATCTATGAGCTTCTTGACGGATTTCTTCACTGTTTCCAAGTTGGTCAACAGACCACCCATCCAGCGGTTCTTCACATAATAGCCTTCGCAGCGGATGGCTTCTTCTTCAATGACTTGCTGGGCCTGTTTCTTGGTGCCGACAAAAAGGATCTTGCTGCCGCGGGCGGCTGCATCGCGCACAAAATCACGGGCTGCATTCAATTTTTCAACGGTCTTTTCCAGGTCAATAATATAAATGCCGCCCCGTTCCCCGAAAATGAAACGCTTCATCTTTGGGTTCCAGCGACGGCTTTGATGACCGAAATGCACACCTGCTTCTAACAACTGCTTGATTAATTCACTTGCCATGCTCTGTTACTCCTCTGCTTAGTCTCGCCGGTGGTGTGACACTAAAGTCAGGTCAAGGCGAAACGTGTTAGTTAAAACCTTACGGTCGTTTTGACCTCATACCCGCCAACCGAAAGGTTTGTTCAAATTGAAGAGTTAGTATATCAAAGACTTTTGTATTTGCAATAAAATTCTGTTGCTGGATGTGAATAAATACACAGGCGGGCTGATGATCTAAAACATCACGGCGGAACCTAATGCACTTATATACTTACCCCAAAACGCAAGCCAAACTCTTCTGTAATATTATGGGGCTCGAGCGTATTATTGATCACCTCAGAGTCCTCTATATTCCAATAACGGATAAAACCTTCCCCAAAGATATCCATATATTTAAAATTACGGACCAGCTTTATGGACGTCCTTAAACCGTAACCGTGACTCTGGGTGTGCACCAAATTATCATAACCCGACACATACCCCAGCTTAGATATTTGTTTACCCCGGGCTAAATAATCGAATTCGAAATTGCCTTCAACATGGTAATTGGGATTGGTTTGATAGACCACATCGACACCCAAAGGCAGAAAATAATAATTGGATATACGGTCATACCCAAAATTACCGGTGCTCGTAAAGCGGCCTTCACTTTTGTCCAGCAAATACCTGTAGCCAAAACCGCCATAAGAGGTGGTCCTCACCTCATTGGAGGGGTAAAAATCTTTGCCGATCGTACCGGCAATTTCATAGGTCTTATCACCTTTACCATCCATGGTGCCTGTGGTGTTGGATGAGTAATAAAATTTACCTGAGGCCCATTGCCCCCTCAAATGATACACATCCAATTGTTTGAAATAAAAAGGGTCTTTCTCCGTCGGCCGGTACGTATAGTTCAAATTATACCCGCTTAAATTACCTTCCTGATGCATAACTTCGGGTTCTTCATATTTGGCATAATAATATTCTTTGCTAATACTAAATTCATGCTTCTTGGATACGACTCGGATGTTGGACGGCTTTTTGGCATTTTCATCAACATCATACCAATCACTGGCCGGTTGAGGGGCACTGGATTCGGGGGAAAGCGAATCGCTGATCATGGGATAAGCCCCGTCTTCAGCTAGCTGTTGCTTAACCTCTTCAGGAGCATTTTGGTCCTGGCCCTGACCTTGCACCCTGTCTAATTGCCGGTTGATCACATCCATCCGGTCTTCACCCGACGATCCTGACGGTTGAGTATCTACCATGTAACAAACATCATCCCACGTCACCCCATCTTTTTGCAGGTGCTGTGAAACACAGTCCATTTCTCTTTGGATGGCCTTATCCCGACGGTCATTGGACAAAGCCGTGCTGTCACCAAAGGCCTGAGCCATCGGTACCCACGGGAACAAAAGCAATGCCGCTAAACAATATTTAATTTTCTTTATCATGATTTAGGAAGTTACTGCTTTTATTTTGAGATAAATCGGGGAAAAAACAAGAAGTAATAGAAATATTTTAATCGAGGGTGTTTTAAGAAAATCAAGGACTGGTGTACTGGAACTGGGTTTCATACAAACGGCGGTATAACGAACAGCTAAAAAGCAGGTCATCATGTTTGCCAACACCCACCACCTTACCGTTTTCCAAAGCAACGATCTTGTCCGCCTTCATGATGGTTGAAAGGCGATGCGCGATGGCAATAACGGTACGGCCCTGCATGAGTTTGTCTAAAGCCTCCTGCACATATTTCTCCGATTCAGAATCCAGTTGCGAGGTGGCCTCATCCAAAATTAAAATGGGCGGGTTTTTCAAAATGGCCCGGGCAATGGTCAAACGCTGCTTCTCACCGCCGGAAAGCCTAAAGCCGCGGTCACCCACCATGGTCTCATATCCTTTGGGCATTTTCATGATGAAATTATGGGCAAAGGCCATTTCAGCTGCTTTTTGTATTTGTTCTTCGGTCGCTTCAAAAGTACCGTAAGCAATATTATTACGCACGCTATCATTAAACAGGATGGCTTCCTGGGTAACGATGCCAATCTGCCCGCGTAAAGATTTAAATGACGCCTCCTTAACATTAAAACCGTCGAAGAGTACCTGGCCGGAGGTGGCATCATAAAAACGCGGGATCAAATTAACCAATGTGCTTTTGCCTGAACCGGTCGGACCGACAATGGCCACCAGCTCACCCTTCTTGATCGTAAGGTCCACCTCATGCAACACATCCCCGGACACAGCATCATACTGGAATGTCACCGTCTGTAATTCCATCTTGTCTTTCAAAGGTCCGAATTCAACCGCATTATCTTTTTCCACGACGGTCGGTTTGGTGTCCAGCACGTCATAAATGCGCTTGGTGGCAACCAAAGCCTGCTGCAAGATGGCCTGCACATTGGTCAATTTCTTGATGGGGCGGGTCAACATGACGATACATGCAAAAGAAAAACTGAATACGCCGAATGACAAATGATTATTCAATACTTCCTTGCCTAAAATAAAATACACGCCAATACCGCACACGGCACTGGCAATCTCGGTAATAGGTCCGCCCAAATTCAAATTGTAAAGAGACTTCATGCGCAATTTGTAAAAATCATGGTTTTGCTGACGGAAGCGTTCAATTTCATATTTCTCCGTGCAAAAAGCTTTGAGGATGCGAACACCGGCAATGGTTTCCAATAAATGCGATGTAATATCTGCAATACGTTCCTGCACACCCTTACCTAATTTACGCAATTTGCCGCTGATGATGGCCATGGGCCATGCCACCAAAGGAAACATGAGAAAAACGATCAGTGTTCCCCTGGCATTAAACGTAAAAGCGGAAAAAATAAAAACGAGGATGAGAAATGGCTGCTTGATCAGATCTGTGAGGCCGTAAGAAATGCCGTTTTCGATGGCAGCGACGTCATTGGTGATGCGCGACATCAATTCCCCGGTGCGTTTTTTGCTAAAATAATCGAGCGATAGCGTCTGGATGCGTTCAAAAAGCCGGGAGCGCACGTCCCTCATCACCGACTGGGCTATATCATTCATGACATAATCGGAAGCAAATTGAATGATTTGCTTAAGGACAAAAATGGCAAAAAAAGCCAGAGGGATCACCCAAAATAATATGTGCGGATCTGTATTATTGAGAGCATCGACTAAATTTTGCAAAAATGCCGGTATTTTATTGGCCAGGATGATCTTGTGATTATTGAAAATGCGGTCGATCATGGGCAGCATGAACGACAATTGTATCCCCTCAAACGCTGAAGACAACAAAAGCAGGATAAAACCCCCAAAAAAGAATTTGCGGTGAGGTTTTAAAAATGCGAGCATCTTGAGATAATTCTTCATGGGGCTTACTTTTCCTTTAATGGATGAGCGTCAATTTATCATGTGGTTTGACATTTGTAAATGGCTTTGTTACTATCCTAAATATGAACAAAATAAATATTGCTTTAATCGGGTGCGGCTTCTTAGGCCAGCGCCACGCCAAGACCCTGCATGCCTTACGCCATAAAGCTAATATCATCGCAGTTTGTGATAAGAATATCGAAAATGGCAAAGCTGTATCCCGCCAATACCATGTGCCTTTTGTGGAAGATTACCGCGAATTGGCCGGTAAAGTGGACGCGGTGAGCATATGCACCCCCACCATCTCTCATTTTGAAATCGCAGACTTCTTCTTAAAACAAAAAGTGCATACCTTTGTCGAAAAACCCATCACCTTCTCTTTAGATGAGGCTGACATGTTGATTGCCGAGGCTGACCGCCAGAATTGCCGTTTGCAGGTGGGGCATGTGGAACGCTTTAACAGCGCTTTTATGGCCGTGGAGCCTTTGGTCGTGCGTCCCTTATTTATCGAATGCCATCGCTTGAATCTTTTTCCTAACCGCTCGCTCGATATTGGTGTGGTCATGGACCTCATGATCCACGACATTGATATTGTTTTAGGTTTGGTCAAATCCCCCATTAAAGACATTCAGGCCGTGGGCATTCATGTCTTAAGCGACAAAGAAGATATTGCCAATGCCAGGCTGACGTTCGCCAATGGCTGCGTGTGCAATATCACAGCCAGCCGCATTTCGCCGGAAGTCACGCGTAAGATACGCATGTTTGTCGACAATGCCTATATCTCGCTCGATTATGCCAAACAGGAAGCTCATATTTATTCCAAAGATGAAAAAGGCATTCACCGCCGCAATTTACCCATTGAAAAAGAAGAGCCGCTGAAAAAAGAACTGGAACATTTCCTTGATTGCGTGCGCGAAGGACGCTCCCCCATCGTATCCGGCCGGGAAGGCCGCGAAGCCTTAGCCGTGGCCCAAGCCATCACCAAAAAAATATGGGAACACAAACAAAGCATCTCATGGTAATTGCCGGAGAGGCTTCCGGTGATATGCGTGCGGCAGGTTTAGTCAATGCCCTGCGCCAAAGTGATGCCAATTTGTCTTTTTCCGGCATCGGCGGGGATTGCATGCGCAAGGCCGGGGTGGAACTTTTTGCCGATATCACCTCTTTAGCGGTCATCGGTATTGTGGAAGTCATCAAACATTTTGGCCGCATTAAAAAAGTCTTTGAACAAACCCTTGCTGAAATCGACCGGCGCAAGCCAGATGCTATCATCCTCGTCGATTACCCCGGATTTAATTTGCGTTTGGCGCGTGAAATAAAAAAACGCGGTATTAAGGTGGTTTATTACATCAGCCCTCAGGTATGGGCCTGGCGGGAAAAACGCGTCGAACTTATCAAGGCTGTGGTCGACCGCATGATGGTGCTGTTTCCTTTTGAAAAAGACGTGTACGCCAAATATGGCATGGCCGTCGATTATGTGGGGCATCCGCTTATTGATGAGGTTGTGCCGCAGCACCGCCAGGACGAGGTACTCAAGAGCATTGGTTTGTCTGTTAGTAAAACCACCATCGGCCTTATGCCCGGCTCACGCATCAAGGAAGTCTCACGCCATTTGCCCGTGATGCTCGAGGCGGCCCAACAATTATTTGATGTTAACCATGAACGCCAATTCATTTTACTCAAAGCATCGACGATTAGCGAGGACTTGCTTAAACAATACTTACGCGCCTATAAGCATTTACCCATCAAAGTATTTACCGGCCCTACGTACGACGGCATCAATGCCATGAATGCGGCCATGGTGGCGTCGGGCACAGCCACCCTTGAAACCGCTTTGCTTAAAAAACCCATGGTGGTGGTTTATAAAACCTCGTGGCTGACTTATGCCATTGCTAAAGCTGTGATCAAAATACCTTATATTGCCTTGGTGAATATTGTAGCCGGTAAAAAGATCGTCCAGGAATTCATTCAAAATAATGCCACGGCCCACAATATCAGCACCGGTATTGAAGATGCTCTGCATAACCAGCAGATGACGGAAGAATTAGAACAACTGCGCCAGGCTTTAGGCGAAGGCGGCGCCAGCCAAAAAGCCGCCATGGTTGTATTAGACGCGCTTAAATAAAAATCACTTGAAGGATTTAGGCAGGGTTTCGAAGAGTTGTTTTAATTGCGCATAGTCGGCTTGCATTTGGGTTTCATTGGGCTTAAGGCCGCCGAACCGCACCAGGTCACACGTTTCAAGCAATTGGCCCACCGATTTGATCGACGCCTCATCCACTTTATGGTCAGCTAAAATTTGTTTGATATCCGATACTGTCAATGCAGCTGCCGGCTTGGAAGTTCTGTCTGCCAAATAATTAACCAATGCCTTATAGCTTAAGGCATAAAATTCTTTGGCATTGATGGCATAGAGACGGTCCTTGACTTCATCCAGATTTTTCCTGGCTTGTTTTAACGCATGATGCCGACGGGCAAAGGATGTGTCATTGGCCAGGCGATGCTGCTGCTTCTGCCACATAAACAAACCCCCGCCAATAAATAAAACCAATATAAATCCAAACCAAAATAGCGGATTCTTGAGAAGATCCAAACACCACAGCCATATTTTAGATACGCTCTCCTGTAAGGATGCCATGATATCCACTTTGACCGGCGCAGCCAACGTAGGCTGCTGACTCATGTCATTAAACCCGACGGCTTTAAATTCCTGACCGGGATCAGCCTTACTAACCTGAACGGCAAACGGGCCTTGGGTCAATGTTTTATATTCTTTGGCGGATGGATCAAAATAAATAAAATGCGTAGCCGGTACTTCGGTTGTGCCCTCCTGAGTTGGGATGATCACCTGCTCCAAGGTCCTGGTATTCGCATCGTCCTTGATCTGCGGGTCATACGTCTTAAAATGGCTGTCGCTAAAAACAGGCATATGCCAATTCTTCCAGTTCCCGCTGCCGCTGACGGTCATGCGCAGGGTCAATGGGTCCCCTACCTTTACTTCAGGAGGTGTCACACCGGCGGTAAAATCAAATAAACCAACGGCCCCGCTAAAACCTTCCGGCTGTGGTTCCGGCAACGGAGACACGTGCAATGTCAGTGGTGCAGCGGACACCGTCACAGGTCTTGTGCTGTATGAATTAAAAATGCCGCTAAAGAAATCGTCATCCAACGCAGAACCGGTAAAAGGGTTATGACGGTCGGTTTTATAAAGCAAATTTCCTTCTACCTGGGCCGGGCCGACATTGACCGCCCCCAGGCGATTAGGATAAAGAAAGACCTTGAATTCAACCACTTCATAACGCAAACCATTCACCACCTGGGCATATTGTTTGGGCTGCTGATAACTATCAAGGGAAAACCCTTCGGCCTCTAATTTCGGCATTTGAATGTCGCGTATGGGGATTTCACGCACAAATAGCTTAATGGTCAGCGGGACGCGCTCATTAACATATACATCCGTGACCGGCACATTCACCGCCAGGAATATCTTGTCCTTGAGGCTTTCCACTGTCGGTGCGGCGTTCTGATCAGGTTGGGCCTCCGCATTACCCGACGGGCCGTTAACAACCTCTACGTCAACAGGTTTGGTGGCATATGATTTTCCGTTTACATCAATGGTGATGGCAGGGACTTGAAGATGCCCGGCCTTAGTTGGAAAAAGATTGTAAATAAAAGAACGCTCGCTGTGATAATCGCCGTTAACAATGGAAATATTGGTGGAAGGTCCTAAATAACGCACATCAAAGCCGTCGATGGTTGGCAAATTGACCGGACCCAAGGCATCTTTAGAGCCATTGACCGTCAAACGCAACTGCACCACTTCTTTAAGGGAGACCTTGGCTGCGCTGACACTGGCCTGCACACTCACATCTTCAGCCCAAGCCGGCGACAAAGCTGCGATCATCAACATCAATAAAGCAAAACATATCTTTTGCATATCACCAATCCTTAAGCACGGGTTGTTCATCGGAAGACTTTGTGGCAAAATTTAATAATTTCTTAGGCTGCTCATTGCGCTCATAATCTTCCAGTAGAAACTGGGCCTGCTGTTGTTCTGTATTTTGTGGCTGGTCGGCGGCCTGGGGCTCCTGTCCCTCTTGCTGTTTGTCTTGATCCTGAGGCTGTCCCTGAGGCTGCTGACCCTTATTTTGCTGCTGATCTTTCTTTTGATCCTGAGGTTGATTCTGTTGTTGATCTTGCTGCTGATTCTTTTGCTGATCCTGCTGCTGGTCTTGTTTTTGTTGCTTATCTTGATTCGACGGCTTATTTTGCTGCTGCTGATCCTTTTGATCTTGCTTATTCTGTTCTTGTTTGTTCTGTTGCTGGTCCTGCTTTTGCTGTTGTTGCTCCTGCTGTTTCTTTTTTAAACGCTCCAATTGTTTCTGGGCTATGTCGTGATTAAAAATGGCATCTGTATTCTTAGGATCATTTTTTATCACTCGATCATAATCAGCTACGGCTTGCGTCATCCCTGCAATAGCTTGCTTTAAATCATCATTTTCCTGTTGCAAGGCTATTTTGTAAAGGGCATTGCCTAAATTATAACCGGCAATCAAACTTTGCCTGTCTTTGGCAGCCAATGCCTTTTCATAATAATTAGCCGCCGGCTTAAACTGGCCTTGTTTATAGAGAAGATTGCCTTCTTTAATATCATCAACACTCGACGCCCAAACCGGGCTGCTTAGCACAAGCATCATGATCAATAATTTTATCATAGCGGCTTCACCGGTAACAGGGTGGCCGCAAGCAAACACAAGACACTGATTGTCAGCGGCCATTGAAAACGTTCATTATATTTTTTGTTCTGCTTTTCGTCGATATCACGTTTTTCTAATTTTGATAATTGATTATCGTACAGGTAATCTAAACCAAACTGTGCTCCCCCGGCCCGCACATAAGAAGCGCTGGTCGTATATGCAATTTGCTGCAAAAGGTTTTCGTTCAGGCGGGACTTGACCACATTACCCTGCGCATCTTTTAAAAATACTTTCTGGCCGTTTTCATCAGGGACTTGGATTAAGTCACCTTCTTTGGTGCCGACCCCCACGGTGTAAATCTTAATGCCGTGGGCCCGAGCTTGGGCCGCTGCTTTTAAAGCATCGCCTTCGCCTTCTTCCCCGTCGGTCACAAGGATAATGTCCTTATACGCCTGCTTATTATCGCCGTAGCCTTTAATCGCTTCTTCAATGGCACGGGCCAAGTCAGTGCCGCCGCGCGGGATGGTGTCAGTGGACAAATCATCCAATGACATTAAGAAACCATTGTAATCGGTGGTGAGCGGACAGGTTAAAAAAGCCTCCCCGGCAAAAGCCATTAAACCGATGCGATCGCCTTTTAATTTCTTCACCATATCTTTAACAGCTAATTTGGTGCGCTCCAAACGTGAGGGTTTCACATCTTGGGTCAGCATGCTTTTTGAAACGTCGATGGCCACCACAATGTCCAGGCCCTGGCGTTTGACATTTTGTATTTCATAACCCCATTGCGGCCGGGCCAAAGCCAATAAGGCAAAAGCAAAAGCGATGAGCAGCAGGATACTTTGCCAGCGCCGGCGTCTTAAGCTAAAATCGATAACCACCAGATCAAGCAAATGCTGCTGGATAAAACGGCCAGCCACCTGACGACGGTGCTGACTGGCCGCAAAAAGCCCAGCCCCTGCCAAAGGCAGCAACCACAACCAAAAAAACATATCAGGATGTTCAAATTGCATATACTAATTCCAGACACCTAGAGTAATTTAATTACTAAATAATTCCAAACACCTAACTGATAATTAAATTACTCTAGGTGTCTGGAATTACGCCCTTATGGGATACGTAATAACCAGGTATTTGCCAGCACTAACTCCAGTAACAGCACGCTTAAACCGGATATTAGAAAAACCCCGAACAGTTCTTCGTATTCTTTATAACCCTTCTCTTCTATCCTGGTTTTTTCCAGACGGTCTATTTCTTTATAAATGTTCCGTAAGGACTCGGTGTCGGTTGCCCGAAAATATTTAGCATGAGTTAGGTCGGCGATTTGCCTGAGATCGTCTTCATTTAAATCGATTTGTACGGTTTGATAGAATTTATGGCCGAACATGTCTGTCACCGGAAAAGGCGCCAGGCCTTTGGTGCCGGCACCGATGGTGTAGACCTTGATCCCCAAAGTTTGGGCTGTTTTAGCCGCCACAAGGGGATCAATCTTCCCGGCATTGTTAACACCGTCGGTCAATAGAATGACGATCCTGGATTTAGCTTGAGATTTCTTTAATCGCAATAAAGCAGAACTAATGCCGGAGCCGATGGCCGTACCGTCTTCAATGATGCCCAGATGCACACGATCTAAATTAGCTTTAAGCCAGGCATGGTCGCTGGTCAACGGACAAATTGTATAGGCCCTGGAGCCGAAAGCAACCAAACTGATCTTGTCATATGGCCGCTGGTCGATAAAATCCGCCACAACCCCCTTGATGATCTCCAGCCGATTCTTGCGCTGGCCATTGATGGTGAAATCTTCTGCCGCCATGCTGCCGGAGACGTCCAAGGCCAAAACAATATCGATACCCTCCGCCGATATCCTGGATTCTTGGGACACCATGCGCGGGCCTGCCAAAGCAATCAGTAATAGCACCAAAGCCCAGAGCCGCAAGATCCAAGGTATCTGATAAAACCGAGACTTCCAGGAAGCACCAATGGCATTTAAAATGTCCGTCGATGAAAATGTAAAAGACGGCTCTTTGCGCTGACGGCGGGACAATAACAAGACCGCCAGCACGATAGGGATTAGCACTAAAACATAAGGCGTTTTAAATTCCATAAAACTCAATTCATCACATTAAAATAAATGGTGACTGTCACCAATTATTTGTTTCTTGAACAAAATGCAGGACTAGATTGAAGCTTTTGGCGGCATCTTCTACCGTCGGTGCGTGTTTGGCGAATTTGACCATGTCGCTTACATCCATAAAATCACGAAGGATATTTTTATGTTCGCTGCTCATGTGTTCATCGGCCTTGACCTTGATTAAGAATTCCTCGGTGGTCATCTCGGGGGCGCGGATGTGCAGGCGGTCTTCGATGTAACGGCGCAAGATATCGGACAGCACAAAATAATAGGCCTTGAACTCACCCTTTGCCGGTAATTGCTGGGCACCTAATTCTCCCAAACGCTTTAAAGCCATTTCGCCCGGCGGTATAGGGGGTGGCGGCACTTTTGATGCTTTGATCCGCTGGCGCACATACAACCAGATAGCCACTGCAATGATCACAACCCCTAAGGCCAGCAAGACCCACACCCACACAGGCCAGCCCAATGGTAATTTTATATCATGAATGTCTTCCATCAGTTATCCTCTACGTCCCTGCCGGCGGGCAAAAAAGGCCACCAGTGATTTGGCATACGGCACATCGGTCGCCACATCAATATGGTCAAGCCCCATGCCGTCGAATAACCGCTGGCGGCCGCGCAAATGCGCCAAGGCTTTTTCACGGTAACGGTTGCGGATATTTTCATCGGCTGTGTCCACCAGCACCCGCTGCCCGGTTTCAGCATCGGTTAAGTCGACCAACCCACAGCTAGGCAATTCTGCTTCGCGCGGGTCGTTGAGCGTAATGGCAATTAAGTCATGGTATTTATTGGCCAGGCGCATGGTTTTATAGGCTTCAGTTTGCACCTGGCTGTGGGATGCAAAAAAGAAATCGGAAATAACAAAAGCCACACTCTTGCGGTTAAGCACCTGGGTCATGTACTTCAAAGCCCCAGCCAAATCCGTACCCTTGCCTTTGGCTTCAAAATAAAGAATCTCGCGGATGACACGCAGCACATGGGAACGCCCTTTTTTAGGCGGGATAAAAAGCTCGACCTGGTCGGTGAACATAATAAGGCCCACCTTATCATTGTTGCGGATGGCGGCAAAAGCCAAGACAGCGGCGATTTCAGCGGCGATCTTGTTTTTCATCTGGCCGCTGGAGGCAAAATGCACGGAACGGGATGCATCCACCAAGATCATCAAGGTGAGTTCACGCTCCTCGACGTATTTCTTAATATGCGCTGTACCGGTGCGGGCCGTGACGTTCCAATCAATGGCCCGTATATCATCACCGAGCTGATATTCACGCACCTCGTCGAATTCCATACCACGGCCTTTGAACACACTATGATAAGCCCCGGCAAACACATCCGTCACCAACCGGTTAGTGGTAATCTCAATCCGCCGCACCTTATCTACAATATCTTTGGGTAACATATTAAGGGACTTCGACTTCTTCGAAGATGCGTTTGATTAGGTCTTCCGATGTCTTGCCTTCGGCTTCTGCTTCATAGCTTGGCACCACACGATGGCGCAGCACATCCATGCCGATAGTCTTCACATCCTGCGGTGTCACAAACCCGCGGCCATTGATAAAGGCATAGGCTTTGGAAGCTAAGGCTAAATTGATGGTTGCCCTGGGGCTTGCGCCATAGAGAATCAGACCTTTAATGTCTTTTAATTTATACTCTTCAGGCTTGCGGCTGGCTTCCACAATGTCGACGATGTAATGCTCGATTTTTTCATCCATGTAAATTTCATCCACCACCCCACGCAAACGGATAATGTCCTTAGGACCTGTCACCGCCTGCACATTAAATGATTGCTTGGTTGTGGCCATGCGTTTTAAAATGCGCAACTCCTCTTCTTTGCTTGGGTAGGTGATCTTGACCTTAAGCATAAAACGGTCCACTTGGGCCTCGGGCAAGGGATAGGTGCCTTCTTGCTCAATAGGGTTTTGAGTCGCTAATACTAAGAAAGGGTCTTCTAATTTCAACGTTTCCTCGCCGATCGTTACCTGACGCTCCTGCATGGCTTCCAGCAAAGCGCTTTGCACCTTGGCCGGGGCACGATTGATCTCATCCGCTAAAATGATATTGGCAAAAATAGGGCCCTTTTTGATATTAAAATTACCGCTGCGCTGATCATAGATCAATGTGCCGGTCAAATCCGCCGGCAGCATATCAGGGGTAAATTGCAAACGCTGGAATTTAGTGCTGATGGTTTGAGACAAAGTTTTGACTGCTGTGGTTTTGGCCAGACCCGGCACACCTTCAACTAACACATGCCCATTAGCCAGAATGCCGACGAGTAAGCGATCCAGCAAGTCCTTCTGCCCCACCATGACTTTGCCTGCCTCAAAACGGATAGCCTCGATCACCGCGGCTTCTTGTTTGACCTTTTCATTGATAAGACCGATACCTGTAGACATGACGCCCTCCTTAAAAGAGAAGAAAAACTGAAGAATACATTTTATTATAGGAAGGTGTCAGCGTAATGCAAGGGGCGATTTGAAGATTAGAACTTTTTAACCCGTGCTTTTCATGCCGGAGGCGATGCCGTTGACGGTTAGGAGTAGGATTTCGTCGATTTTGGCGCGCTTGATGTCGTGGGCTGGGGAATGGCTTAATGCGTTTTTCTCTTGGAGGAAACGCACTTGGATATAATTTAATGGATCCACATAAGGGTTACGCAGGCGGATGGATTCTTTAAGCACCGTATGAAAATCTAATAATTCCGACTCCCGGGTGATCTCAAGCACGGCTGCCACGGCACGCTCATGCTCCTCGGCAATGGCTTGATGGATGCGTTCACGCAAACTTTCATCTGTAACAATATCACAATAAAGTTGGGAAATATACAAATCAGTCTTGGCCAAAGAAATCTGCAAATTATTGATCAGCGACGTAAAGAACGGCCATTGGCGGTACATCTGGCGCATGTGCTCCAGGCCGTCTTTGCCATGCGTGTCTAAGTATTTCCTTAAGGCATGACCCATACCGTACCAAGCGGAGATAATATAACGCGATTGCACCCAGCTAAACACCCAGGGAATGGCCCGCAATTGATCAAATGAACGCTGATTCCCCCGCGCTGCCGGACGGGAACCGATCTTGGTGATTTTTAACACATCAATAGGTGTGGCCTCATGGTAAAAATCTAAAAAGCCCGGGGTCTCAAAAACCAAATGGCGATAAAAATGAAATGAATCATCCGCCAAACCTGCCAGCTTACTTTCCCAATCAGCTATTTTAGGATTTTCTTTAGCTTCAGGTTTAACTAATAAATTGGTCAAGACCACGGCCGTGATCAACTGTTCCAAATTACGTTTAGCCACGACGGGGTTTGCGTATTTCTGTGCTACAACCTCGCCTTGCTCAGTCAATTTCATGCGGCCGCCGGCTGCTGCATAGGGCTGGCCTAAAATGGCCTGATGGCTTTGGCCGCCGCCGCGGTCGATCGTGCCGCCCTTACCGTGAAAGAAACGCAATTGCACGCCGTATTTTTCTGCGGTCTTAAACAATTGCTTCTGTGCCATATACAAATGCCAGTTGGCCGCCAGATAACCGCCGTCTTTGGAGCTGTCGGAATAACCCAACATGATCTCCTGCACATTGTCCCTGGCTCTTAAATAGGAACGGTACAACGGTATGGAAAAAAGCTCTTCCATGATGCTGCTTGCCGCCTGTAAGGCATGAATGGTTTCAAACAAAGGCACCACACCGATAGCAGCCGACTTGATCTTTTTATGGGCGATCACAACTAGGCCGATCTCTTTGGCTAAATACAATAAAGACAAGATGTCCGCCGGTGACTCGGTCATGCTCAAAATATAATCATCAACGATCTGTTCATCAAATTTCTCGCGCAAACGCTTGAACGTTTGCAATTGCGCCATAATATCTTTGGCTTCAACCGAGCTCGGGCTAAATTTACTTTTCCTCACCGGCCCTGCGATCTTGGCCAGTAAAACATCCACGCCGGGATTTTCATCGCCGAGTATTTCGCCAACCGTCTTACGTATCTTGCGGGTATGATCGCGAAAATCCAATTGGGCCAGATAAAAACCAAAAGCACGGGCTTGTATCAACAGCCGGTCTAAATCACCGTGGGCCGCCAATACCCCCTGATGCTTGACAAGGCTTTCCTGTATCAATAAGATGTCGTCGATAAATTCCTGGGCATTAATATACCCGCCCTTTTTACTTTCCAAGACATACACCAACTTACGGTGGATAAAGGAGAATTTCTTACGGTAAAGCTCCTGGGTCTCATAACGCCCCAATTCCCGGGCAAGGTCAGGCAAACGGGCTTTGTCTTTTTCTAATGAATCTAAAAATTTCTTCGATACACCGGTATAGTCCAAGGACTGGCTAAATTTACGGATAAAACCCTCGACGGTGGATAAATAGAATTTGATAATCAGGCGGCGCTGCTTTAAGGCCGTGGCTTCAGTAATGGCCGGCGTGACATTGGGATTACCGTCACGGTCAGAACCTACCCATGAACCGAAACGGATAAACGGCGGCAAATCTTCCGTCGGGGTAAAACCTAAACGCGCAAACTCACGGTCGATTTTCTGGTGAATGTTAGGTAACAGCTGGATAATGGTGCGGTCAAAATAATAGAGGGTCTGGTCAACCTCATCAACAACTTCGACCTTACGCCCCCTCACCTCGCCGGTTTGCCAAAGTATTTCCAGGGTTTCTTTAATGTTCTTCATTAAATATTCCTGCTCAGTCAATGTCAAATCCGTACGGTTTAACTGGATGAGCTGACTGACGATAAAAAATAAATGGTCTAACACGGTACGGCGTTTGGCCTCTGTCGGATGGGCGGTCAAAACCGGCTTAATGTCGCTGATGGCCAGGAAATCCCAAATTTGCTGCGGGGTGATGTCGCTGTCGGTTAAGTCCTTGAATAATTTACGCAAGGACATTTCCTGCAACGCTTCGGTCGAGCGGTCATACTCGCGCAAGCGGCGGATGCGCTGTACTTCCTCAGCAATATTGACTAATTGGAAATAAACCGTGAATGCCCGTGCCACATTGTAGGCTTCATCTAAAGATAAAGATTGGATCAACTTCTTCTGTGATTCAATCAATAATGGATTATGATTGCCGCGTATCTCCCGGGCCAGTGTGCGGATCTCCTCGATCTTTAATAAGATCGGCTCACCCTCTTGCTCGCGAATGACATCAGCCAAAAGACCGGTCAACAGGCGAATGTCCTGGCGCAGGTTATGTTGTGACGGCTGATGAGGAATGGGTTCTTTAAACATGAAATTTAAGAGCGCAACGCGCGATGCCCCTTGCGTGCCAATGTTTTGACAGATGCTTCCACTTTCTTTTTTAAGGTCAGCTTATGAACTTTCAAGGCGGCGGCAATTTTGGCATCAAAGGTGCCGATGATCTTAGCCGCTAGAATACCGGCATTCTTAGCCCCGTTGACCGCCACCGTCGCCACAGGAATACCGTCGGGCATTTGCACGATGGACAATAAAGAATCCAAACCATCCAATGAATTAGACGATTTTATAGGCACACCGATCACAGGCAAAACAGTAATGGCTGCAACCATGCCGGGCAAATGGGCTGCACCGCCGGCCCCGGCAATGATCACCTTCAAACCACGCTTTTGGGCCGCCGTGGCATAGGTGAACATGCGTTTAGGCGTGCGATGCGCGGAGACAACCGTGATCTCATAGGCAATACCGAACGACTCTAAAATATCGGCCGCGCCGCCCATGATATTCAGATCCGACTGACTGCCCATAATAATGCCTACCAAAGGCTTTTTCATCCTATGTCCTCACCTTGATCAAATCCTTGACCTGCTGTGCTTTTGTCAACGCTGTCTTAACATCTTTATCAACCACCGTCGCATGACCCATTTTACGAAAGGGCTTGGTGATTTCTTTGCCGTATAAATGAATATAAACGCCACCTAAAGCTAAAGCCGCCTCGATGCCTTCATAACGGGCCGAACCCTCATGGCCTTCATCCCCTAAAATATTCACCATGACCGAGGGTGCGGTGATATTCGTTAAACCCAGCGGTAAATTCATGATGCAACGCAAATGCTGTTCAAATTGTGATGTGAAGGCGCCTTCAATGGTGTGATGCCCGCTGTTATGCACGCGCGGGGCGATCTCATTGACCAAAACCTTACCGTCTTTGGTCACAAACATTTCAACAGCCAAAACACCTACTAAGTGTAACTGATTGGCAAGCGTTAATGCAATATCCTTGGCTTTTTTCTCAATGTCAGCTGAAATGGCAGCCGGGCAGCGTAAGAACTCAACTAAATTCTTCACCGGATGAAAAAGCATCTCCACGACCGGGTAAATCGCCACCTCGCCTGATGCATTACGGGCAATGATGACTGCGATCTCTTTATCGAAATCAATCCATTGCTCCAACACGCTAGGCTCATCAAAAGCAGTGGCTATATCCGGCACCCCATTGATCTTGTAAATACCTTTGCCGTCGTAACCGGCCTTGCGGGTTTTTTGAATGCCGGGTAAAAGACCTGCATGCGCTTTTAATCCGGCACGATCTACCACCAAATGAAAATCTGCTGTCGGGATATTGTTCTTCCGGTAAAATTCTTTTTGAATACCTTTGTCCTGGACTAGCTCAATGATGTCAGGGTCGGGAAAAATAGCCAGCCCCTCTTGCTTTAATTTCTTTAAGGCCGCGACATTGACATGCTCATATTCGAACGTCAGCAAATCAACGCGTTTCCCGAATGCATAAACATCGTCGTAATTTAATGAATCGCCGAGCACGAATTCATGGCACAAGTGACG
>CAZBJT010000006.1:0-16541 GCA_964492215.1 uncultured Planctomycetales bacterium
CACGGATGAATCCGCGTTCAATGTCGCTGTGGATTTTGCCGGCGGCTTTAAGGGCTTTGGTGCCTTTATGGATCAACCAGGCATGCACTTCCTGGGGACCGGCGGTGAAAAAACAGGTCAAGCCTAAAAGCTCTTTACCAGCCTGGGCCAAACGTGCCAACCCCGGTGATGTGATACCAGCGGCTTCATAATAAGCCGCGCGTTCTTCCGGGGCCAATTGCACGATCTCGGCTTCTATTTTGGTGCAAAGGGTGATCAAGGATGCGCCTTCTTTAGCAGCGCGGTCACGCAAAGGCTTAAGCAAAGCTTCATCCGGTTCACCCTCGTCGGTATTGGCCACATATAACAACGGCTTGCCGGTTAAGAATTGAAACTCTTCATATTCTTCCCGCGGCAGGCCTTGGTTGCGGGCGGGTTTGCCATCATTGAAACCGGCGATTAACTTAGTCAAAATTTCACAACGTTCTTTGGCGGTTTGATCGCCGGACTTGGCCGTCTTCATCCATTTTTCCATGGATTTCTGGGCTTGCTGCACGTCGGCTAATAATAATTCAGTTTCAATGATCTCAGAAGCGCTTAAAGGATTAAGTTCATTCATGACATTGACAATATTTTCGTCCTTAAAACAACGCACCACGTGGGCGATGGCATCTACCGAACGAATATGTGCAAGGAATTTATTGCCTAAGCCCTCGCCTTGGGACGCACCCTCGACGATACCGGCAATATCAACGAAACGGATACCGGCGGGAACAAGCTTTTGTGAACCCCATTCCTTGGCAAAGACTTCCATGCGATCATCCGGCAGGGGGACCACACCGATATTCGGTTCAATGGTGGTAAAAGGAAAGTTCTCTGCCGCGGCAGCCGCACCGGTCAGGGCATTAAACAATGAAGATTTGCCCACATTAGGTAAGCCTACAATACCAATTTCCATGAATGACCTTTCTCTAAATTACATATATAAAACTTGTACATAATAATGGCAAACTCGACGGTTGTCGATGAAAATTTACCGGCCCGCCTGGAGCTATTCAACCATCTTTTTGGCACGTAAAAGGGTGTGGTATTTTAGGCCGAAGCGGTGGGCTTCGTTGCGGATGCGTTGGAGCAGATGCAAGCCCAGGGAATCTTCTGCCAGGCGGATTGAATTACGCTTGCCTGGCACGAACACCTCTTCTTCGCGCTTGGCCAACGAAATAATAGGGATACTCACCTGCAGCTTCTTTAATTCATCCACGGCCGCACCCAATTGGCCCTTGCCGCCATCGATGATGATCAAATCCGGGTAAGTTTTCTTTTCAGCTTGAAGCCTGATATACCGCCGGCGCACCACCTCGGCGATCATTTTAAAATCATCGATCCCCTCGACCGTCTTGATGCGGAAACGCCGGTAATTGCTCTTGTCCGGCTTGCCGTTTAAAAAAGACACCATGGAAACCACCGCCTGCTGGCCCATGATATTGGAAATATCAAAGCATTCAATCCTCGCCGGTGATTTGTCCAGACCAAAGGCCCGCTGGATCTGCTCGGCTTCTTTAGCATAATTTAAGTCTTTTGTCCCCGAATACAAAGCCCCGATGGCACGGATCTGATCGCGCACCCGGGCAGCGGCTTCAAAATCATTGGCACGCGCCAATTCTTCCATCTGGGCATGCAAATGACGGTAAAGGTCATCTTTTTTCCCCTCGAGGATCAGCTTCACGCTGCGGATATTACGGGCATATTCTATTTTGCTGATCTTGCCCTCACACGGGCCCTGGCATAAACCGATGTGATAATCCAAACAAACTTTGGAAGCAAAAGGCACACAGGAACGGAAAGGGAAAATCTTGCGGATGATCTGCAAGGCCTCACGGATCAATTTAGGATTCACGTAAGGACCGTAGTATTCAGCAGCGGCGGAATCATATTTACCATGGTCGAGCCGCACGATCGACACTAACGGAAATGCTTCTTTGGTGATCTCGATGTAGGGGTAACTCTTATTGTCTTTGAGCTCAACATTATATTTGGGCTGATGCTGCTTGATCAAGCTCGCCTCCAGAAGCAAAGCCTCAGCCTCGGAGGCAGTCTGGATAGTGTCGATATCGGCGATGTGCTTGACTAAAACATCGGTCTTTAAACTTTGGGTATTAGCACGAAAATACGAGGACACACGCTTGCGGATATCAATGGCTTTACCGACATAAATCACCGTGCCACTGTTGTCTTTATACAAATAAACGCCGCTGCTGGTCGGCAACAGCTTTAATTTTGCTTGGTGGTCCATAGTTCAATACCTTTGCCCTTAAGCCCCCGCCACAATAGCATGCAATTGACTACTCCGGCGATGGAGCTGGCTAAGGCAATGCCGCCGATCTTCAAGGGGAACATGAGCAGCCCGTTCAACACGGCATTAACGATCAGGCATATCGTCGCTATCCTCACCGGCGTCTTAGTGTCTTGCAAAGCGTAGAAACCCACCACTAAAATACGCGATGCCCCGAAGAACGGCAGACCTAAGGCCGAATAAAATAAAACCTGGGCAGTAATGTTGGTTGAATACGCATCAAATTGCCCGCGCTCAAAAACAAGATGGATGATCGGGTGGGCAAAAACCGCCAGCACCACCGCGCAGGGGATCAGCACCAGCATTAAATTACGCAGGGCAAAAACCAGTGTATGTTTAAAACGGATCATATCCCCTTCACCCGCCATTTTAGACAATGATGGCAAACTCACCGATGATAAGGCATAACCGAAAACACCCAAGGGGAATTGGATCAAGCGTGCGGCATAATAGATAGCTGCAATACCGCCTGCCCCGACGATAAAACTAAGGGAAGCACAAAATGTATCAACCATTATGTTTAACTGATACACCCCCGTGCCCCATAAACGCGGGATCAAAAGCCTGCCGATCTGTTTGGCCCCGGCATGATTTAAACTCACCGGCTTACTCCAATGCACCCCCAATCTTTTTAATGCCACCCATTGGGCGATAAATTGCCACACCCCGCCCACCAAAACCCCCACGGAAAGTACATACGCCAACGGCCACGAAAATAGACACGCCACCCAGGCGCTTAAGATCATGGCTATATTAAGCAAACACGGACCAAAAGCCGGGGCAAAAAAAGAATTCAAAGAATAAAGGATGCCGATCTGAAAGGCGGTCAAGGCAATCAAAATCAAATACGGAAACATGATGCGGGTCAAATCAACAGTCAATTGAAACTCGACCGCGTCATTAGAAAATCCCGGCGCGATCAAACGCACGATCCAAGGCGCCGCTAGCATTCCCAGGAGAGTGATGGCCCCTAAAATGAGCACACCCCACAGCATGACCACATTGATCAATTCCTGCCATTCACTTTTCGATTTCTTCTGGGCATATTCGGATAAAACCGGCACAATCGCCGCATTAGCCGCCCCTTCACCCACTAAATCACGCAATAAATTAGGGATACGCTGGGCCACAAAGAAAGCTTCAGCGATCACACCGGTACCTAAAAAATGGGCCAGCACCACATCACGCACAAAACCAAAGCCCCGGGAGGCCAAAACACCCAAAGAACCGATGCCGCCGGATTTTAAAAGTGATTTGTGTGCGGCTTTTTGAGCTTCTTTGTGTATAGATTTATCAGTTGACATAATTTAGGGGGTTTGCTATATTATCGACCTTACTTAAAGACAACAAGGAGATTTCCAGTTATGCCACAACGCCGCACAGCCATTAAAGAATTACGCAAAACCCACACCAGGCACTTACATAACCTGGATATTAAGACCACTTTAAAGAAAACAATCAAGAAGCTCGTGACCGCCGTAGCTGAGAAGAAAGCTGATGCTCCGGAAGCGTTGAAAGAGCTTTATAAGAAGATGGACAAGGCCGCGAACCGCAAAGTCATGCACCCCAAAACCGCTGCCCGTCGCAAATCACGTTACGCCAAATTACTTTTGGCCTCAGCATCAACTCCAGCTGCAGCTGCAGCTTCCACCAAAACGAAAAAAGCAAAGTAATTAAATTCAGAATTAATTGGTGCCGTCTACCAATTTTGGCCACAACATGTGGCTCAAATTGGTAGACGGCACCAATTCTTTATCTCTTTTGCAGCTCCACTAATTCCACTACTAATTTTTCCACCGCATACTCCGGGTTAAGCCGGCTGCGCTTGACATTTAGGTCTGCTTCTTCCAAGGCCTTTAACCCGCGCTCAAATTTTTCCTTACCGAACGCGCGCCCTTCTTTACCCCAATACCAAACCAAAGCACCCATGATCTGCAGCGGGTGCGTATTGCGCTGATAAAAACCATCGAGCATTTTAAGGGCATCTGCGGTCCGGCGGGCAGACATCAAACGGGTCATATCAAACACGCCCGGCCCCTCCTGGCTGCCGAACACCGTACCCTTCGCATGCATGGGCAAATCCTGCAAATCACCTTTAAGGCTTTTTTCCAAAGACTCCAAAATGACATCGCAATAGGCGGAAGGGTTCTTGCAAAATGCCATCAGCACCGCGATGTCTGCGGCTTTTAATTTATGGATCTGGCGCACAACGATCAGGCGTTTGGGGGCAATGACAGGCAAGCTCAACAGCGCTTTTTTTAAATGATCGGCACTTAATTCTTTGGCATCGAAATTGTCGAAATCAAACGCCAAGGCATCCTGGGAGTTATTGAACAACTTGAGTTTGATCTCATTGATCTTGGCGTCTTTGGCAGCCATGCCATCGCCTAGGAAGAGGTAAATCATTTAGTTTACCAATTTTCGAGGGTGCGCTCTACGACCCGGCGGGAAAGATCCAATAAAGCGTCGCTCATGGCAGCACTTTCGGATTTAGCTTGAGGACCACTGGTAAAATACGTGGCTTCACCGGCAAAAGAGGGCTCGGTCCAGACCACCGTACCATTGGAGGTATCGGTCAATGTCATGGAAATAATGATACGGAGACGGTATTCTTCCACTTCCTGGTTATCGGTCAGGCGCAGCTCATCGCGCTGGAAACCGATCAAGTTCCCTTTAAGCACCAAATCGCTTTTGTCCCCGTCTTTCACCCGCAAATGCCCGTCGAAAACAAAACGGTCCACCACCGACTGGCGCACCTTGCTTTCCAACAAAGGCACGTACAGCGCGCGGACATTTTCATTAACAAAACCGACTTTATTCTGGAATGGTTCGATATAAATGGTGCGGAAATTGCTAGGCAGCAGCGAACCGGTGGTGTAACCGCAACCGGCGAAAACAGTCAGCAATAAGCAACAGGCTAAAGACCAGGAGCGCATTTTAATCACCGATGATTTTGAGGGCCGTCAATGACTTGTTGGCCCAGGAGGTATCCGGGTATTTATCGACAATATCTTTGTAATAGACGCGGGCGGCTTTGTAATTCTTTTGTTTCTCGTAGAATTTAGCGATGACGAAATTATTCTCGGCTTCTTTGTCTTTGAGCTTACCGATCTGGGCTTTGGCCTCGTCATTGAGTTCACTTTCCGGGTGGCTCTTGACAAATTCATTAAATTCATCCAAAGCCACACTGGTGACTTTCTGCTCATGCTGTACGTCGGAGGAACGATGCGTGTCCGCCATGGCGATCTGGAACTTGGCGGCCTTGGCCCATTCCGAGGTGGGGTAATCGTTCATGGTTTTCTCAAACTCGTCGCGGGCTTCCTGATACATGCCCTTTTCTTTCAAATAAAGGCCGATCTTGTATTGCGCAATCGCAGCATATTTACCATAAGGCGCATTCTTGATGACGGAGCGAAACACTTCAATCACCCGGTCATCCCCGCCCATCACCGCTTCCACCCATTTGCCACGCTTGCCCTTGCCTTCCAACAACTGATTGCCGATACTGTACTGCAATTCCACGATCTCGGCGGCGCGCTCGCTAAAAGGGTATTTATCAATGACAACCTGATAAGCTTTATACGCATCAAAAGGCTTGTTTAATTCTTCCAAAACCTGACCCATGTAATATTGGGCCTCAGGGGCTTCTTTGGCACGCGGGTAATGCTTGATCAATTTCTTAAATTCCGCTATGGCCTGCGGGTATTTCTTATTGTCCATGAAATCAAGGGCAAAATCGAGCTGCTCTTTGGGTGTGGATTTGACCGCCATTTTGGGATTGATGAACTTACCCGTTTGCGGGGTCCAAATCCATACCGCATGGCTTAATGAAGGGAATGCGACCAAAAAAAGCAGGGATAAAAGTATTTTTCGACGGTGTGGCATTCGGTCAATTTATCATAGATGATTGGGTTTGTCAATCGGCTAAGCCGCGGAAATCGCCCCGGCGATCTTGGCCGGCAGGGAAGCCTTTAGCCGTATGCCTTTGCTCAAATATTTGACCTCTGTCACATGACCATGGGCATAGGCTAAATTCACCAAATCCATGCGGCCGGCCGGCAAGACCACATCAATATCCACCGACCCCTCACCTAAAATATCCTCGATCAGCAATAATAACTGACCGATATTCTCGCCTTTAAGTGCCGAAATACCAATGATATGGGCATTATTCTTCTTAAAAAAACTGAGCCTCGCTTTATCTTCCAACTTATCGATCTTATTGAGCACGAGGATAATTGGTTTATCCAATACTTTTAATTCATCCAAGACGCCATTGACCGCGTCATAGAAATTTTGGTAATTGGGGTGGCTGATATCAAGCACATGCAGCAAAATATCGGCATGCTGCACCTCTTCCAACGTGGCTTTAAACGCCTCAATCAAACCGTGGGGCAAGGCATGCATAAAACCAACCGTGTCGGAAAAGACCACTTTACGGTTATTGGGCAAAACGGTTTGACGGGAAAGCGAATCAAGGGTGGTGAAAAGCCCGTCGTGAGTTACGGTACCGGCATCGGTGAGGGTATTTAACAAGGTTGATTTGCCGGCATTAGTGTAGCCTACCAAAGAAATGGTCGGGATCTCCCGGTCTTGGCGTTTTTTGCGTTTGATCTGGCGGCTCAGTGTGACTTCTTTGAGTGAACGCTTGAGTTTGGTGACACGCTCACTGATGCGGCGGCGGTCGACTTCCAATTTGGTTTCACCGGGACCCGACGTACCGATACCGCCGCCTAAGCGCGACATGGCATCGCCCTGACCCACTAACCGCGGCAATAAATATTGCAGTTGGGCCAATTCCACTTGCATTTTACCTTCCTGGGACGTGGCGTGTTTGGCAAAAATGTCGAGGATGAGCTGGGTACGGTCGATGGTTTTAATGCCGAAATCGGTTTCAAGGTTGCGCTGCTGTGAGCCTTTTAATTCACAACCGATGACGACACAATCTACACCACCGGCGACACACAGGGCCTTGATCTCCTCGACCTTGCCCTTGGTCAACATGTGCGAGGCCGTGGGCGGCATGGTCTTGCAAAAAACCGTATGCACCACCTGCCCGCTGCAAGACTCAATCAACTCCGTCATCTCACCCGCATCATCCTCCGGCGTCCAATTACTGCGCGTGCTTTGAATCACAATCGCCAACAAAATTTTCTCTCTCATATTTTTCCTTTATTGGACCATTTCCAGAATTTCTTTAATGGTCTCGCTGGATTCGGGATTGAACCATTGGATGCGTTGGTCTCTTTTGAACCAGGTTAATTGGCGTTTAACGTAGTGGCGGGTATTTAGTTTCATTAGGTATTTGGCCCGCTCTATGTCATATTCGCCACGCAAATGGCCTGAGACTTCCGGGATGCCGATCACTTTGGCGGCGGTACTGCTTAGCGGCATTTGCATTAAGTGACGCACCTCTTCTACCAACCCGCGTTCGAACATCACATCAATACGCGCCTCCACCCGTCGGTATAGCTCCTCACGCTCACGTTCCAAACCGATGAGTATAATCGGCTGCTTGCCCCATAAGCCGTCGCGCTGCTGCTGCAATTGGGAAATCGGCTTACCCGTCGTCATAACCACCTCGAGGGCCCGGATAATGCGTTGCGGGTCATTTACGTGTATCTTGGCGGCAGCAACAGGATCCAAGGCCTGTAATTTGGCATGCACCGCAATTGCACCCTCTACTTCAATGTCCGCTGCTAGTTGCAGCCGTAAAGCTTCATTTTTAACGCCGCCCTCAAAAATACCATCCAGCAAAATACTCACATACATGCCGCTGCCACCGACGATCAGCGGCAAACGGCCGCGGCTTTGCACATCGGCAATCGCAGCCACGGCATGCTGGCGAAAACGGGACACATCGAAATCCTCGGTGACCGAGGCTATGCCCAAACAATGATGCGGCACCTCTGCCAAAGCCCGGGCTGATGGCTTATCACTGGCGATCGTGACCTCTTTGTAAACCTGCATGGCGTCACAAGAAACGATCTCAGCGCCAATCTTTTTGGCCAGGAGCAAAGCAATTTCAGATTTTCCAACGGCGGTAGGGCCAACAATGAAAATAAGACGGGAAGATGTCATTAAGGATAAATCAAGGTCGGGTAGCCTAATTTGGCCAAATGGTTTTCTAAACTCTTGGCATCCTGCAAGGACGTCAACTGCCCCACCCGCACGCGGTAAAACTTCTGTCCATCGGGGGATGTGGTTTCAACAATATAGGCGTATTGACCAGTGGATTTAAGCTCATTGGTCAGGGCAATGGCACGCCCCTGATCCAGGAAAGACCCCACCTGCACGGTGAAATACTCTTTTTCCTCGAGCAATTGCTTGGCAATGGGCGCTTCAAAACTTTGGGGGAATTCTTTCATGATGCGGGTTAAATACTCATTGGCCTTAGTCCAGCGCATGAGTTTCAAATTAGCCCGGGCGATTTTTAAATAAATGGAACTTAAAAATTGAGATTTGGGGCTTTTCTTTAAAAGGCTTTCTTCCGCTTTTAAAGCGTCCTTATAGAAACCTGCCATGTATAACCCATCAATAGCGCCTAAGCCGGCCTTGTCATACATGTCCTGGGTGGTTGATGCGGCCATGACAATGCCAAAAGCCTTGCGGGCATCGGCGTATTGACCCAAACGCAATTGAGCTAAACCGAAATAATATTCCGCTTCAATGCGTTGAGCAGGCACGGACGTGGTTCTAAGCACATTGGCAGCCAATGACTTGGCCTGCACATAATCCTTGTTCATGATGGCTGTTTCAATGTCCGCCATGGTCGCATGCGCTTGCGGTAGATTTAAAAGAAACACAGCCATTAAAACAATTAAAATCCTCATCATTATCCTTTTAACGCCTGGTTTAAGTCGGCGATCAAATCATCCGCTCCCTCAATACCGACGGAGACGCGCACTGTTTCTTTGGTGATGCCGGAAGCCTTCAAGCCTGCCTCGCCCATGGAGGCATGGCTCATGAACCACGGCGTCTCGATCAAAGACTCAACCCCGCCTAATGATTCAGCCAAAGCAAAATATTTAAGCTTTTTAAAAAGCCGCTCTAGCGATACTTTCTTCGTATTTAATTCAAAAGCTAGCATGCCGCCGAAACCTTTCATCTGCTTTTTGATCAAGTCCCCTTGCGGATGACTGGCCAGCCCCGGGTAATACACTTTCTTCACATTCTTATGCCCCTCGAGGAAAGTCGCGACTTTTATGGCATTGCTTTGATGCGCATCCATGCGGGGCGCCAATGTCTTGACCCCGCGTAAAACCAGCCACGCATCATAAGGCGCTTGGGAAACACCCAGGGCATTGACCAAATAACGGCCGCGCTCCTGCAATTCTTTGGTGCTGTAAACGATAGCTCCACCCACGACGTCGGAATGACCGTTGATGTACTTGGTCGTCGAATGCACAATCATGTCAACCCCGTGCTCAAATGGCTTTTGAAAATAGGGGGACAAAAAGGTATTATCCGCCACGGTCAGTATCTTCTTTTTCTTGGCAATGGCGGTGATGGCACTCATATCCAAAATATTCAATAAAGGATTCGACGGTGTTTCGATCCAGATCATTTTGGTACGGGCGGTGATGCTCTTTTGCACCAACTTCAAATCGCGCATATTGATAAAGGAAAACTTAAAACCCATAGGGCGCAGCACCGCATTGAATAAACGGTAAGTGCCGCCGTAAATGTCATCGCCGGCAATGATCTCATCGCCCGGTTTTAAGAAAAACAGCACGGCGGTGATGGCAGCCATGCCGGTGGCCGTAGCTGAGCAATTCACACCACCTTCTAAGGCCGCGATATTGGCCTCGAGGGCTGCACGGGTCGGGTTGCCGCTGCGGGTATAATCATAGCCCTTGTTCTTGCCGATGGCATCGAAATAAAACGTCGATGTCGGGTACAAAGGGGTAATAACGGAATTGAATGTCTTGTCGATATTGACGCCGGTGTGAACCGACTTGGTGCGCGTGTCCATCTCACATCCTCCTTGAAAATAAATACGGCAATAGGCGGTTATTCTATCATGCCTGGGTATTTTTGACAAAAACAAATCCCATGATCCGCCCGTTATCGGGATCTTTGATCTTGGATGTCATTTTTGCCTGTTCTTCCGGCGTGCATTCATCTTCATATTTGACAATTAAACGCCAGGTGGGCTTGGCCCGATTATGGACTTTGGCTACCGGCTCCTGGCCCAAAAAACACCCTTTGGTATACGACACCTGCTGATGCTCATGCACATTTAACATGAATTCATCCGGCTGATAATCCACATACATGAGCGGCAAAGATGTTTGCAGGCGGAACAATGTAAAATCTTCATCACTCACAAGACCAGGTTGATCCATGGCCCCGATTGAAACCTGCTGCTTATCCAAATCCATATATGCTTTTAAATCAGTGAGCATCAGTGATGTGCGGTTTAATTTGGCATAACGATCCAGGTGTGTTAACAGCGCTTCAACCGCGGCATACGGCACAGCTATATAAAATTCATCGTCGCTGATTTTCTGCTGCCAGAAGGTGGCGATGATACGGCCATGGGCATTTAAGAAAGCATTCATGGGTTGGTCCAACGCATTGGACGTCAGGCCGTTAAGAAAAACCGCTGCATTGCCTTTAACCTGAATGACTTGATTGGGTAATTGATATGCTCTCATCGTGACCTTATGTCTTAATCATCTTCTGCGCTAAAGCTAATGCCTCATCGCGGGTATTGACCTTGCCCAAACTTTGGGCTTCATCGAGTGTCGTCAATATCTTACCAAATAACGGAGAGGGTTTAAGTTTAAATTTCTTGATCAAATCATGCCCCGTCAATAAACGTGCCTGAGGCGCGGCCTTTTGTTTGACTTCAAAAAAACGGGCAATCAACATGCGGCATATCTTGGCGTGATGGGCGTGTTTGGCTTTTGTTGTGAGAGGTCCGCACGTGGCGGCCTGATCAGCCAAGGCTAAGAAAGCAATGGCTGCCGCTTCCATACCGGTGTCGCGAAAATAACGGAACACCGCTTTGCTGCTGGGGTTTTTAAAATTGGATAGATACCCGGGGCGCAAATGCAAACGCACCGCATCCTCGAGGAAATACCGCTCTTTGACGGTGAGTTTTAAATGTTTGGCCACGACCCTCGTAATGCCAGCCCCCACATGCTCATGGCTGTGAAAGGTCATGCGTTTACCGTCGGGCTTGCGGGTCTGCGGTTTGCCGATATCATGCAACAAAGCCGCTAATTTAAGCAGGGACCGGCGATTATGCCCGCCGCCGATCATCGTATCCAAATAGGCCGCGACCATCGCATCCCTTGAAGCCTCATCCAAAATAATGTCCAGCTGCCGCAACACTTCCAGCGAATGCTTCCACACATCCAAATGATGATACCCGCCCTGGTCAACGCCATGCATCACTGCCAGCTGCGGCATGACTTTAGGCAAAAGACCGATTTTATCCATGGCCGCTAATGTGTCATACGCACGCGGGGACGCCAGTACTTTAAATATTTCTTCACGCACCCGCTCCATGGCCGGCTTAGCGATCAAATCTTTATCTTTCTTAATTTGAGCTAAGGTCTTGGCCTCGATAGATAAACCCCAAGCCGCCTGCAAACTATACGCACGCAAAAGCCTTAAAGGATCATCGACAAAAGCTTTGGCTGAAACCAAGCGGACTTTCTTGAGCTTAAGATCTTTAAGCACGCCCAGCTTGTCGATCACGGCAGCCTCGATTTGACTGTCCGCCTTAAGTTTTAAAACATCCAGGCGAAGTGTATTTACGGTAAAATCACGCAACTTTAAATCCGCATGGATGGTGGCCCCGCGAAAATCGGTAAAATCATAAGTCCACACCAGCCCGTCGGTATTCTTCACAATGCGGGCACTGCCATGCACGTCATCCAGCAGGACAAAGGCACCTTTTATGCGGCGGGCAAATTCACGGGCAAAAGCAATGGCATGGCCGGACACGGCAAAATCCATGTCCGTGCCTTCCCGGCCCAAATAATGGTCACGCAAAAAGCCGCCGACTAAGTACACGGAACATTTCCGCACGTTGGCAATCTGTTGGATGATGCTTAAGGCAGGGTATTGCGTCAGGATGGGCATGGGCAACCTACGGCTGTGTCATGACCGACTTTTGAAAAACATCGTCGGCCACAAAAATAGGCGCCTTAAACCGGACGGCCAAGGCCACACTGTCGGAGGGGCGGCAGTCGATCAATTTGATCTCGCCTTCCTTCGACTTTATTTCCAATTTGGCATGGAAGGTATTATTGACAAGCTTGTCGATCAACACGCGCTCTAAGGTGGCGCCCAGCACATCGACCACATTAAGCAGCAAGTCATGGGTCATAGGCCGGGGCACATCAACGCCGGAGATCTTGATCTTAATACTGGAGGCTTCCATCAAACCGATGACGATCGGGATCTGGCGGTCCCCATTCTTTTCTTTAAGGACGATCACCTGGTCCTGGCGTTTCTCGTCGATGATGATTTTTGTTAATTCTACGCGTATCATTTCACAACCTTGGCTTTGAATTTCTTATCTTTAATTTTCTTGGTTTTATTTTTGCCTAAGATCGCCTGCAATTCCGCCATGAACTGATTGACGTCGCGGAACTGGCGGTACACGGAGGCAAAACGCACATAAGCCACTTCATCCAAGGTAGATAAGCGGTCCATGATCATGGCACCGATGTCCTTGGACTGCACTTCCGTATCATATTTCTTGCGTATGGTGTGCTCGACATCGTCGACAATGGTCTCGATCTGGTCGATCGACACCGGCCTTTTCTCACAGGCCTTGATAAGCCCGTTTAGCACACGGGTGCGGTCAAAAGGCTGACGGCGGCCATCGCGCTTGACCACCATCAAGGGCACTTGCTCAATATACTCATAGGTGGTGAAACGTTCTTCACACTTGGGGCATTTGCGGCGGCGGCGAATGGATGTGCCGTCGGTGTTCATGCGGGAATCGACCACATTCGTATCTTTATACCGGCAGCTTGGACAACGCATGAATGCCCCTGACCTTAATTTAAATCTTTATAAATCGCAAAAGCATGGGCCATGGCCTGCACTTGGGCGCGAACTTTTTCTAATTCAGCGGCATTGTCACGGTTGACGATGGCACGGTCGATCAATTGGGCAATCTCTTCCATTTGGGCTTCTTTCATGCCACGGGTGGTGATAGCCGGCGTACCGATACGTATGCCGCTGGTCACCGTCGGGGATGCCGTATCAAATGGAATTAAATTCTTATTAACCGTGATCTGCACATGGTCAAGCAAAGTCGATGCATCTTTACCGGTGATGTTCTTAGGACGTAAATCCACCATGAACAAATGATTGTCCGTGCCGCCGGCGACAATGCGAAAACCTTTAGCGGTCAATGCAGCTGCAAAGGTCTTGGCATTGGCCATGACCTGCTTTTGATATTGCTTGAATTCCGGTGACAAAGCCTCTTTGAAAGAAACAGCCTTGGCTGCAATGATGTGCATCAAAGGGCCGCCTTGAATGCCGGGAAAAATAGCTGAATCAATTTTCTTGGCAAATTCCGCCTTGCAAAGCACCATGCCGCCACGGGGCCCGCGTAATGTCTTATGCGTTGTCGTCGTGACAAAATGCGCGTGAGGTACGGGATTTGGATGCAACCCTGCCGCCACCAGACCGGCAAAATGGGCCATATCGACGAACAAAAAAGCACCGACCTTGTCGCAAATCTCCCTAAAGCGCTTGAAATCCAATTCACGGGAATACGCCGAATAACCGGCAATGATCATTTTAGGCTTATGCTCGAGGGCCAGGCGTTCGACTTCATTCATGTCGATGCGCTCGGTCTTGGCATCAACCTTATAGGAAACAATGTTAAATAAACGGCCCGAAATATTGATCTTTAAACCATGGGTCAAATGCCCGCCGCAAGCTAAGTCCAAACCCATCAATGTATCGCCATGCTGCAAGGCCGCCATATACACGGCCGTGTTAGCCTGGGAACCCGAATGCGCCTGCACATTGACATGTTCAGCCCCAAATAACTCTTTGGCACGAGCGATGGCCAAATTCTCGACGACATCCACATGCTCACAGCCGCCATACCAGCGGGCCGCCGGATAACCTTCGGCATACTTATTAGTCAGCACACTGCCGGCCGCTTCCAACACGGCCTGGGAGACAATGTTTTCGGAGGCGATCAATTCTAAATTATTCTTCTGACGTTTAAGTTCCGCCTGAATTGTATTGTAAATGTCCGGGTCGATCCGTTTCAACTGCTCCATTAAATCATCCTCCACTATATTGATACAATGAAAGTAAGGGGGCAGGGCCCCCTGCCCCTATTTTAGGAATTCCTTTTCTATGCGTTTGATTTCGTCTGTCCGGCGTAAATGCCGCCCGCCGCCAAAGGCGGTGGATAACCATATGGTAATAATTTCAAGCATGCCAGGCTCGTCGATAAACTTAGAGCCCAACACCAAAATATTGCTATTATTGTGCTCCCGGGAAAGCGCTGCGGCTTCTTTATTATAGACCAGCGCCGCATAAGCCCCAGGCACTTTATTGGCCGCAATGGAATGCCCGATGCCGGTCATGCACAAGAGGATACCGCGGCTGTCCGGCGCTTTGGCCACTTGGGTTGCCACGGCATACGAGATCTCGGGGTAATCACAATCCACCCCCTCGACGTGGGTGCCGGCATCAATGACGTCATGCCCCGCTTTTTTTAGAAAAGCGATGACGGTTTTCTTTAAACTAAAACCCCGGTGATCTGCGCCTACAAAGATTTTCATAATAATTCCACGATCTTATCAATGGCTTCATTGATGGTTGCCAGGCATTCCTGATACGCCGCATGCGGCTGACCGATGGGGTCCGGCACATCCATTTCCGATTCCCATCCGCTACCTGTCCGGCAAAACTCTTTTAACAAATACACACGTTTCTCGACCCCTGGCACCCGGTCTAAAATCTGAGCCCTATGTGAACGGGTCATGGCAAAGATCAAATCCGCCTTCTTAAGCATGGTGGTCCCAAGCGGCTTCGCTATGTGGACGGCCGCATTGATGCCCTTTTCCCTTAACACCATAATGGTCTCATGGCTGGCTGGTGACTTAAAATAAACGCTGGTCCCCGCCGAAAGCACTTCCACATCTTCGCGCCCGACCAACCTCGATTTCAATAAATATTCCGCCATCACCGAGCGGCAGCTATTGCCCGTGCAGACGAACAAAATGGACTTCTTATTGACCGTGCGGTCCACATCCGGCTGGCTAATGACCCCGTCACGAATGACGGTTGGCTTAGGTTTGGTAAAATCGACAATGGTCGATGAAATACCAAAATCCACCCCGCCGCCATCCAAAGCCAGCTCTACTAAACCGTCCAAATCTTCCAAGGCTTCATCGCAATTCGTCGGCGCCTTCTTGCCTTCCAGATTGGCCGATGGTGCAGCGATAGAACAGCCGCTTTCTTCCACCAAACGCAAGGCTACGGTATGGTCGGGCATGCGTATGCCGATGGTTTCCCCGTCCTGCTTGGATGGCACAATCACGGTCAAAGGCCCCGGCCAATATTTATCGATGAGCTTATATAAACTGGGGTGCGTGTAGGAACTGTAATTATCAATAATGCCCCGCTGGGCGATCAAAATCGAAAATAATTTATTCTCGCTGCGGCGTTTGACTTCACGCAGACGATCCATGGCCTTTGGATTATTGGAATCCGCCGCAATGCCGTATACGGTTTCGGTGGGGAAAATCACCAAACCGCCCTGGCGGATAATATGGGCCGCTTCCGCGATCTTTTCAGGTTCGGGAAGTGCCGGATTGATCTTTACGACTTTTGTATTCATCGCTTGGTTGTTACCTTGATGGCTTTTTGGCCTATGTCCCGACGGAAAAACATGTGTTCAAAACTTATCTTATCAACGGCATCATACGCTTTATTGATCGCTTCTTCAAGGTTGCGGCCCAAGGCCGTGATACCCAAGACCCGGCCGCCATTGGTGACAAGCGTACCGCCCTCATTCTTGGTGCCCGCGTGAAAAACCACCACATCTTCATCCTTGATGGTATCAAGGCCCTTGATCTCAAAACCGTTCTGGTATTTGCCCGGGTAACCGCCGGAAGCAGCCACCACACATACACAGGAACGGATGTCCCATTGCACTTTCAAATCATGCAAATGCCCGTCACATGCCGCTATTAAAATATAAACCAAT
>CAZBJT010000007.1:0-16467 GCA_964492215.1 uncultured Planctomycetales bacterium
AAAAAAGGTGTCGATGTATTTTGTTCTAACAAGTGGCCGTATGATGATTGTGACGCTGGGGAAACAGACACGATTGCCAAAAGCTGCCTGACAGGCCCGTCAGCCAATACCTGCGGCACATGCACACCAGGGCTAGGCGCCACACACAATGATATGTTAGACACCATGGTGAATCAAATGCCGCAATTCATGGCGGTCATTGATAAGATTTTCAGCATGTCGGCTGATGATTTGCGCAGCGGTTTTGCCGCGTGGTATCCCAATATCGCGGAATGGATCGCACCGCAATGCAATGAGATAAAGAGTTATTGCGCCGCTCATTCTCAATCGTTTGCCTGCAGCGTGGATGTATGCAATCAGGGCTCAGAAGGCCATTTGCGCGAATGGCGTAGGCTTATGGGCGGCAGCGACGGTGTTGATGCCAACGGTAACCCTAAAGGCGGTTTGTATAAAAAAGTCGATGATTGGCTTAATAAAGATTTTAGCACAGGTACCGAAGCCTGGTGCGTGCCCAGTAACCCCGGCAGCGTGACGGCCGATGAAAGTTATTATATCAATCTAAACGGGAAGCAGAGCACGGGTGCTCCCGGTGTATGGGGCGATCTGGGGCATGTAACCGCGTGCATGGATTACAATGTTAATAAAGATTGGGGTAAGGGTGCCGTGGGTAATACGGGCCGTTTCCAGATGTGCAGTAATAGCTGCTCGGTCAGCAATTGCCAGCCATTGCCGCGCTCGCTGGTGGTGGGTTTTGATGCGAATGCAGGATATACATTCCCCGTGGCATCTTCCGGGGCACCGAAAACGGTCAATACAAATCCACCGCAGGTCTTCGATAAACAAGGAGATCTCGACGCTGAGATTGACAGGCTGAATAATTGTAAAGCCATGACCCAGTGCCCTCCTGCCGGTCAATGCGGCATACGGGCAAACGCGCCGGCCACCAAGACCACCCCGGCCATCACTTTGGCTGGTGAATGCGCCAGCTGGGGAGATGCATCCGCTACTAAATCAAGGTATTACACGGAGGTGGTCAAGCCCTTAAATGACCTTTACACTGGAACCATTTGTGCTGATGCTAATTTTAAACAGTATGTCGCCCAGAGCCAGCAGTTGGCTGTAAACCAGATGGATAAAATGAGGGTAAGGGAATCATTTTTAATGGACTTGAGGCACAATGCCGAGAAAGCCCGAGACATGTTAAGGACCGGCTATCAGCATTTTAATGATTTCTTAGGCGATTGTGACGGCGAGAACGTATTGGGTACGTCCCCTTCCTGCCAGTTGATGCAAGACCGCAAAGACCTTGCCAGCTACACCTCCGAGTTTGATAATTTCCTTATCTATGGCTGGCAAGGTGATAAAAAAGCCGTGGTGCAAACGGATGATCAAGGCAAGGTGACCAGCCGCGGTTATTGGCATATTGTGCGGGTGGAGGCCCAGATCCCCACTCATTGCCCGTCGGGGTTATGTGGGGCTGACCGCCTGCCGTGGGTGCGCACCTATCAAAAAGGATTTTTGGGGATGACCCGCTGTTATGTGCTGGAGAGTTATACAGGCAATATCATCGTGCGCGTCACCCGCTGGGATGAAGAGCGCAGCGGCGGAAACATTGTTAATTTTGCCAATAAAGTAAAGCTTTGGGGTTTTTCAAATACCAATCCTAAATCCCCCAGTACGGGTTCGACAGGTGATTTGTATGCGACCTGCGGCGGGGTAGGGGTTTTACCGATTACCCGTGAAGCATTGGGCGTGTCCGATACATGGCAGGTGCCGCCGATCAACAGCCCGGGGCTTAATAATTTTTCCAATGAAGAATTAAATGAAATACGCAATGCCTTCATGATCAACCGCGCCTCTTGTCCCAAAAGAATAAGCACTGAAACCAAAGCCCAGTGCCTGAACGACCAAGCCGCTCATCAACAGGAAGCAGAGTGTTATCGCAGGGTGAGTGAATTATTAAAAGGCGGGGTCAAGTCAGTATCGTGTGCCCAGTATTACTTTGACGGCGGCCGCATGACCATGAAATTCATAGCGTGCCCGAACAATGCGTTTCAGGACGATGTGACATTAACCTCAACGGATACTGATTGCTCGGGCAGTACAGAGAGCGCATGTGATGATAAGCCATAATAAAAAAGCATTCACCTTAATTGAATACGCGGCGCTGATGATGATCATCATCGGGGCATTATTCGTCTTTAAGGATTATCTATTAGGGGCTTTTTATGGCCGCTGGAAAAATGTAGGGGACAGTTTTGGTTTGGGGCGCCAGTATGACGCCCAGCGCACCACGGCTTGTGCATTCGATCATGAAGCCAATACCTGGTACGATGAAAGCTGTTATGACAATGCCCGTGTGGTGTGCGATAGTGAATGCCAGGCGGACATCAGGGCCCGCGTGATCACCACCACCGACAAGGCGCAAGCCTGTATTTTTGATTGTGAAAAAAGAAAAGAGCTCGGGTGTCAAAGCAGCGTATGCAATGACACCACAGCAACAAGTACGGCACCTTAATTGATAGCAATGGAGAATAGAGTATGTTATTCGTATCCTTATTTTTAGTGTTTTTTTGTACGGGTGTTTTGGCCTATGTGGTCGTCCCTATCGTGGTGACCCGTGCGGGTGCTCTTAATAAAAACCAGGCCCAGAATTTCGTCGGCAAGGTGGACCGTTATTTGCAGGACGAGGAATTAAAGAAGTCCTATCGCCTCATGCTTTTTGGTCCCATTGTGCTTGGTGCGGCCGGTTTTATTTTCTTTCCCGACCAGTTCAGGCTTGCCGGTTTGATCATCGGTGTGGTGTTAGGCTATATTTTTCCCCGCATGTATGTCAATAAGCTGATCCGCCAGCGCAAAGTGAAATTCCACGACCAGCTCATGGATATTTTAATGATCATGTCTTCTTCTTTCCGCGGCGGTTTGAGCTTGGTGCAGGCGATTGAAGCGGTTGTCGACGAGATGCCTGAACCTGCCAAAGGCGAGATGGGTATTGTGATCGGTGAGAATAAAATGGGTGTTGCTTTGGATGAATCGCTCAGCCGTTTATACAAACGTATGCCCTCGCCTGCCATGCAGCAGATGGTCACCGCCATTTTGCTGGCGCGTGAAACCGGCGGTAACTTGCCCGTTATCTTTTCACGTATTGTCACCACCATCCGCGAACGTAAGAAGATCGAACAAAATTTGCAGACATTGACGGTGCAAGGCAAGATCCAGGCGGTTGTCATGACAGGCTTGCCCATTTTCTTTATTTTCGGCGTATCAGCTTCCAACCCGCATTTCTTTGATGTCATGCTACACACACCGACGGGTAATAAAATGCTGATGATCTGTGCGGTCATGTGGGTATTGGGTGCAATAAGTGTATGGCGCATTTCAGTGTTTAAGGAAATTTAATTGGTAGCGTCTACCAATTAATCTTACGAAAGGTTTTCTATGTTGTTTATATGCTTGATGTTCATTTTCCTGTCGGTCTTTGCGCTGGTGCTGGGCTTTATGCCTGTTAAGCTGGATAACCGCGCGTCGCTCAACCTTAACATGCCGGTGTCCGATCCTTTTGCGGGATTGAATAAGCCCGTCGACAAAAAGAAATCCAAGGGTCCCTTTGGTCTGGTTTTTAATGTGGTGCGTAAGGTGTCTTTTATCAACAAGCCCATGACAGTCTCACCCGTAGGCCAGCGCATCCATAAGGATCTTAATATGGCCCATTCAGGCCTGAGCGCTGAGGAATTCTTTTTGATCAAGGAAATCCTGGCGATTTTCTTTGTATGGGAAGTGTTCACCTTGGTTGGCAAAGGCGATTTTTTATTTTTCTGGATCATGCTGGCATTGGCTGCGGCGTATATGCTGCCGGAGTTATGGCTTAAAGCCCGTGTTAAGAAAATCAAAGATTCATTATTGCGCGAGCTGCCTGATACGGTTGATTTATTGGGCCTTTGCGTGAATGCTGGTTTGGACTTTATGATGGCGCTCAAGTATGTGGTGGAGAAATCCCAGCCTACGGTCATTGTGGAAGAGCTGCGTAATATGATGCAGGAGATCAATGTGGGCAAGGCCCGCCGCGATGCGCTAAGGGATTTGGCCAAGAAGTATGAGATGCCGGACCTGTCTACCTTTTCGCGTACCCTGATTCAAGCTGACCGCATGGGTACATCGGTGTCTGAGGCCCTTAATATCCTCTCTGAGGACATGCGTGAGACCCGTTTCAGGCGCGGGGAGGCCATGGCCCTCAAAGCCCCCTTAAAGATGCTTATACCGCTCCTATTCTTCATTTTCCCGGTTGTAGCTATTCTGGTTGCAGGTCCGATCTTCCTAGATTTCTTCCAAAACAACCCGCTGCAAAATATAGGCAAATAAAGCCTAAAACAGATAAAAGTTAGGATTAAAAAGGGGACACATTCACGTGTCCCCTTTTTAATTGGTAGACGCTACCATTTCTTTATAAATATTCTTTATTCCATAAGCGCTCGATGAATGTTTTGTACCCGAGCACTTCTGTATCTGCGGAGATCTTACGGGGATTTTCCTCTAAGGATACGACGAGGCATTTTTTTACTGCGCCGTCTTCTTTCAAGGCTTTAAAGTTTTTATAGTCACCTTCATGAACGCGGGAAGAGGCTTTGATCTCTATGGCGATCTCTCGATCACCCAAGATAAGGTCCACTTCTATGCCTGAGGCGCTGCGGTAATAATTAATGGGGCAGTCCGGCATTTGATACTGCAAAAAAGCCCTTATTTCCATCAGGATGTAATGTTCAAATGATTTTCCAAAATCCGTGTTTCCTGGGACCGGATGCCGGCGTGCCAAAAAATTGGCAACCCCTACATCAAAAAAATAGAATTTTTCGACCTGGATCATCCGACGGGTTTTCGATTTTTTCCATGGGGAAAGTCGGAAGCCTAAATACGTATCTTCCAGTATTTCAAAATAAGACCTTACTGTCCTTTGGGAAATACCGGATTCACGTGCCACGTTGGTGTAATTCAATAGTTCACTTGAGGTCATGGCTGCGACACGCAAAAATTCTGCGAAAGCAGGAATGTTCTGCTCTTTGGCTTCGGCGGCAATTTCCTCTTTTAAATAATCCGCCACATAAGCGCGCAAATCCTCATTGGGATTGACGGACAAGAAATGTGGAGGCAGAAGACCGGAAACCATCACTTGTGCTAAATCCCAGCCCTCAACTTCCCGGATCGACAATGGCATCATCAGGCGGCGCCAGGCCCGGCCAGCCAGTAAATTAGCATGACCACGCCGCAATTTTCTTGAACTGGATCCCGTTAATAAAAATTGGCACTTGCTGTTCTCGATGAGCCAATGTATCTCATCCAGCAAAGCGGGGACTTTTTGGATCTCATCAATGACGATTAGCCCTTGATGATCACTAAAAATCTCTCTTAATAAAGCTGGCCGGGAAGCGTATTGGGCATATGTATCGGTTTTTAAAAGATCGATCAATACATGGGGACCCAGTTCATGGGAAATCCAATAGCTTTTCCCCACTTTCCTTGGACCCCAAAGAAAAACAGACTTTCCTTCGGGAACATCCCATTTCAATAGCCTGCGAACAATTTTTTTATCCATGATAATTTATCCTGATATTTATACGAACACTGTAAATATATCACACATAGGTCAGAAAGTAAATAAATATTTTAAATTGGTAGACGCTACCAATTCTTTTAATTTCCATTCTGCTGGTTTAATTTCCAATCTGGGGTTTTGGGGTTATTTTTTAATTTCCATTCTGAAATTAATTTCCATTCTGAATGGACGAAAACAGCGACGAGATTATCTATATAGATAAAAATTTATATAAAAGTCAATAAAAAAGTGGTCATTTATAGTAAAAAAAGCTGTTTTTGGGAAGAATTGCGAAGATTTTTCGAATCAGGGACGTAAGTCGCTGCAAATAAACAACATAAATCTGTAAAAAGAATTGAGAAAATTTGCCTTGTCTATATAATATGTTATACTTCAGTTGTCGACGAGAAACCAGTTAACTGAAGCATCCAAACAAATGAACCAAAACGACGAAATCATACCGGAAAACCCCGAAAACGGGGAAAATGGTCCAGAATTTGGGGGACAGGTTCCGAATTTAGAGGCAAATTCGGAATATGTCCCTGAAATTCATGATGGCGCCCTTTTGGACCCCGCTTTATCCTCCGAATCCTTGCCGTTTGCCGCAACACCGTTTGTTAGCCGTTACAGCACCTGGATCAAAGCCATCGCCTTGGTGATTTTGACTGTTTTTGTCCCTGACCAAATCGCCTGGGCTTTTGGTTATAACCCAACCGTACTGTACAAGAATTTGCCGCAGGTGCAGGTGGTGGAAGATCAACTTAATCCCCATGCCGTGCCGCGCGCCAAACAGGCATTGGAAGTGGCCCCTGGCATGCAGCATTTATTAAAACAAGTCCAGGACAAAGAACCGTTACATTTACAGTTAAAGTTAGATGATAAGCATACGCTCAACATTGACACCCGTGCGATGTTCACGCTGGATAAAATCAGCGCGGTTGTCAAATGGCTGAGCGACCCGCAACTCAATGTGCTTAATTGCGGGGTGTATGCACTTAAAGATATTTTGGCCGCTCATGGCATTGAGCATTCCTTGAGCGAAGTGTCTGTCATGACTTTGTCGGTTGACGTGATGACCGACATCATCAAAGTGGGGGAACCGAAACTCAAGACCACGTTATTTTCAATCAATCAAGTCACCTCCGCGTTCGGGCTTGATTATCAAAGTTTGAAATTAAGCCCTTCCAATATCCTGAAATTAAAAACACCTTTCATTGCCGCGTTTAAAGGCGAACATTTTGTTACGGTCAAGAAAATAGAGCAGGGCAAAGTTTATTACAATGATTTGGACCAGCCGCAGGTCATGGACACCAAAGATTTTATGCTGCAGGTCAATGGCTTTGTATTGGCCCCCACCCCTAAAAGTGATTTAGTTAAATATGAAATCGTACCGCCCGCCATGCAGGCGTTTGTCTGGGGGGATAAGTGGCGCGACCGTTCTAAAGATTTACCCGGACTTGTCAGCAATTCAGACATTGCTATACAGGTAGGCATACAAGTCGGTGCGGCTTTACTCTCGGCATTTGGCGGGTATTTGCTTGGTGCGAGCTCATTGGTGATGACGATGACGATTTCGATTTCGATGTCGGTCTCCATGTTTTCTCAAACCATCGGTCAGGTTTGTCAGACCGAAGGGGCGTGCGATGCAGACACCGCATTTATTTTAAGTACGGCTTTGTCTGTGGCCCTTAATATGGGATTGAGTCCAGGCAGCGCAGTAGGGGACGCAGCGACGGCTACGGCACGTGGAGCAGCCAACTCCGTCATTCTTGCCTTGCAAACTGTTACCAAAGGGATCAGCGACGCTATGGACTGGATAGCTAATGTGCTGACCTTAGGTCTTGCGGCCCAGTTGGCGGCGAGTGCCGGATCAAGCATTGCTTCAAATGCGGTTAATAGCACATGGACATCGGTATGGCAGCATGCCGCATTCAGGATGGTGCTGGGTTTATTTTATGGAGGCTTGCAAGGCTTGGTGGAATTGCAAATCACAAAAGCCATGACCGGCACGCTTTGCCCGGACCCTGACAATTGCAGCGAGACAAATAAAATCATTGAAGAAACATTGACCACGATTGCTACATCGGTTGGTACCCACTTGGCCATGACAGCAGCGGTGAATTTGGCGGATATGACGACCGGTGGTAGATACGCATTTGGCAGGGAATTCGGCATGGGTCAAACGGCTGCAGAAAAAGGCGGTCAGCAAAAAGTGGCGAAGATGGAAGATGGGTACACGACTGAGCAAAAGGTAGACATCTATACGTCAGAATATCCGGAAGAAACCCAGAAAGCCGGCGATGCGGCTCGCAAAGCCTATGTGCTGAAAACAGGGGAGAGTCCCACCAGTCCCGGAGCATACAATGCCTATAACAATGCAGCGATCAATCAGGGCCGTCAATTAGCTTTCAGGGATGGAGCCGCACAAGTTGTCAGCAATTTTGCAGGAGATCAATATCAAGCGCAAAACCCAAATGCTACTCCTGACCAAGTAAAGGCGTATCGTGAGTATGCCCTTAATGAAGCAAAGAATTTGCCAATCAATGGGGATGTTAATGTTTGGGCCAAGAATGTTACAACGAATATTAATCAACGCATCGAAAATAGCTATGCTGACATGTACTTTGATGTGATATCTGAAAATACATTTTCAAATGGTTATCAGAGATTAATGAATGAACAAGACGGCGTCCAGCCATTTGTGAATGGCTTTAATCAAGCCAGTGTTTGGCAGCCGGATGGTTTTGGTAAATCATTGACCGCTGCTTTACGCAGTGAGGTGCCCAATGTCATCGGTCAATTAGCCGGCATGGGTGTACGCATTATTGCGGCCGAATCTTTCGGGGTCAAAGCGGATGATCAGTTCTCACGCGGCTTGGGGCAATTTGCCAGTGCGGCCGCCGTCATGGGTTTGGGGGTTTTGACTAAACCTAAGGGACAGGAAAGTCATTTATTTTCAACTGAGGGAGAAACAGGGATGAAAGGGTTCCTGCTCTCGAGCGTTGGAAGCAATATCATGCGCGGGATCATCCAGGCCTCGACATCGCTGGCCCTTACTTCATTGGAAAAAAGTGTGGTTGGCACAGATGATAATACGTATGACTATAAAAGAAATCTGGCTAAATTCCGTGGCGAAGTATTTCTGATTTCTTCCATGCTTTCCACCGGTGCTTTCCTGGCGCTTAATTCAACAAAATACAATATTGACCCTACCCTTTCTTCAGATAAGCCCACGGATAATAAGGCCGATACGCAAAACGCAGAGGCTGAGAAGATCAGTAAATTTGGGGAATTAGGGGCGTATATCGGAGATTCGTATCAGCATGGGGAAACAATGCTGCAGACGTTCTTTGGCACACAATATTTGGACACGTATAACAAAACCGGGCAATGGAGCAGCTATGACGGCAATCAATATGTGCCCGGCCTCAAGAATTTTATTGCGTATAACGATGTCATGGAACAATTGATGGGTTATACGCCGCAATATGTGATTCAATACCATCGCTTGGAGAAACAAGTACGCGATGATTTTGCTACACAGCAATCAGAGCAACCGACCGGCGATGTGAATGGGCAGTTATTGGCTGCTGCTTCCGCCCGCACCCAGCCGCCGGTGACCGAAGCCCTTGTCAAAGACACGACTTTCCTGCGCGCCTGGGAAACCCGCTTGTTCTTCCCCGGCTTCTATAATTTGGACTACGTTAATCAGGTTTTCCAGGGAGGGACCATTGCTAATTTCAAGGAAACGTTAGGCATTATTGCTTCCCGGTATGCAGCTCCGGATAATATAGCGATGTTCGGCCTTGATTATAAAAGGTTTGGTAATAGCGTCGGACGCGCAATGGTGTTCCGTTATGACGTTAACAGCAAATCTTTTTACGCGGACGACGGCAATGGGGACATGCAAAATACCCGCATTGTCAAGGATAAGAATGGCAAAGATGTGTTTATGACCGGCCTCGGGTTTACGGACCAGAAGGGGGCCATGATTACGATCGGCAAGAATACCATCGTCGATGCGATGAAGTCGGAATCGGTTGAGGGGGACAAAGATGTCAATGTGATCAATGTCGGCAAAGGAAATCGCCTTCAGCGCATATTTAATGGAGAAAAAGATAGCAATGACAGCGGCGCCAACATCACCGTGGATGTGCGCGACAGCCATAGCGATTATGCCGGAGGGCAGGCATTTTTAGGACAGGCCCATCATTATAGCCCCAGCGGTTTACAGTACCTTGGGTCTGAAGGGCAGAATGCTTCCAAAACAGATGCGAGCGCCATTCTTGGAGATAATTACGACAATGGTTATGTGGATTGGAATGAAGCCATTGTTTATGCTCCCGACAGAGAGTCTCCTAATCAAAATCCTAAACATATTTTTTCCATCACCGACATTATCAATCAAGCCGGTTTAGGCGGGGTGGTGGCGCGTAACTATGTTGCCGGCATAGACAAAATGACGGTGGGTGATTTTGAGCTTAATTCCGACGGTGCGTTTAGCCTCACCGGCCAGAAAATGAAGGGAAGCGATGATAAATGGGAGATAACCGCGACATTAAAACACAAAGCACACGCACCTGAATTTTCTTTGGAAGCCCTTAATGATTTAGCCACCAACTTACCGGCGGATGATAAAGGGGAATCAATCATCCATGCGGAGAAAACAGTGGGGGATGCTTTTGGAATGATGCTCAACAGGAATTTAAGTCAGGTCATAGCAGGCATTTATACGGATATGGGCAATGCGGCTAAAGACACGATCCATGTGGGGCATATTAGCTTTGATCTTCAGGCTGTAGATGAGAATGGCAATGTTTTGGTCCAAAATACCGGCAGTATCGTCAATGTAGGTAATGATGGAAAAGTATTACCGCAGTCATTATTTGAAGGGAAATTATTATTTGGCAGCCGTGGGACGAATTTAGGGGTGATTTATCATGACCTTGTCAACGGGACAGATACAGGTAAGCCGGCAGGTACTGTACAAGGTGCCGATGGTGTAGTTTTGGATGCGGCGGGCGTGGTGCAATTCAGGGGCATTGGTTTCACTAATTTAGGGGCATTGACCGGCAGCGGTCCTATTAATAATGAAGGCAAGGCCGGGTATTTGAGTGCCATTGCTCATGAAGACAATCATTTTGATTCGCGCGAGGGAGATGATATTTTTGATGCGTTGGGGACAACCGGCGGCGGGCAAAGTTTCCAATTTGCCCAGATGGATGACAAATTAGGTCTTGAGGAAGGGAAACCCGATCCTAATAATAAGGATGCCAACAAGAGTAAGCTGGCCATATGGCGGGAAATATTCAAGAATGCCGGGCAGGAAGGGATATTAAATAACATGATAGGGCCGGCTGGATCGGTTGGCTGGGTCGATAAGATTGAGCCGGGTCAACAAAGCCTCACAGCCCGGGCAGGCATTGAGAGCGGCGGCGTGCTTAACATTGATCGTGACAAATTGGGGCAATTGACTTTCAAAAATTTATTTGTCGCTACGGGACAAGTGGCTGAGCTGCAAACCGGCGCCGGCCATGCGCAACTGTTTACGGCCAATTCCGGGGAGACCATTGATCTTAAAGAAGCAGGTAATAATAAGATTGCCTCATTCCAGGAGCGCCTGCTGGTGCAAAGTGAAGGCGGTTTACCATCGGTGTTAACGGATAAAAGCATTTTAGGTTATAGCCGGCAAGGCGCTTGGGGGATTATCAAAGATACCACCATCATGAATTTTGTCGTCCGTTATGACATTGACAATCAGACCAAACCCATCCGTTATTTTTCCCGCGGCGGCGACGGCAGGATAGTTCATAACGGGGAATTGGTTTTCAAGGAACCGTTAGATACAGAAAATGGTAAAGCCATTCTTGATGTAACAGCCCAGGATGATGGCGGCCGCTATAAATTGAATAACCCTCCGCATGAACGGGGTGACAATGCTTGGACAGAAGTGGTCAATCCGTCGTGGTTTAGGATGAATGGTGATGCAGGGCTTTATTTGAGTAAAGACCCGAATAAAGCGCCGAATCAAGTGATAACTTGGAAGGGTGTGATGGGCCCGAACTTGCCGATTATATTTGATCAGCGTTTGTCAAGCATTCACAGCGGCGGGGAAGGCTTTATCATTACCTTAATGAATCCTTCCGGCGGCCAGCCCTGGATGCGGACACCATTAGGCGGCACCTTAAATAATGGCAAGGACAAGGCTGTAGCAACGGACGAAAGTACTGGCGAACGTCCAAACGCGACCCGCGTGGCGCTTGATCCTAATAGGTATATGGGTGAGGATACATCGACCCATCAGTCGGTGTATGAGCTTGATATGGGCAGTGAATCATCGTCGTTAAGGCCCACACCTACCGCCGGTGGTATCGGGGCTGGTGGTACCGGTATTATCCCTGATCAACAAGCACTCATTCCGAATTACCCGATGAGCATTGCCGCGGATGGTTCACCTTTGGCCACGGCACCTCATACATTGACGGTGGCGGGCGGTCAGGCGCAAATTGGTTATGATGCCACACCGTTCTTAAGCTTTAATGATAATGCGCTACATGTCATTAACACCAACGGCGCTGTTTATTATAATTTGAAGGATAAAGCCATACCGGTGTATCAGCGCGACGATGGCAGTTATTTGTCTTTTGCCAAGGGTGCGGTGAATGGCGGCACCTTAATGCCGTTAGACGGCACCACGACTGAGATCGGCATTGTGCGTAAAGACAATCATGGTAATTTTATTGAAAACCGCGTTGGTATTCATGAGCAGGGGTATCAGCGCTTCTTTAACAAAATTGATTCCAGCTACCGTAATGAGAATGGTTTTCAAGCCAGGTTGATCCTTAATCCGGACACCGAGGTGGGTAAAGCCGGTTCCTATGGTTATGAAGCAGACGCCAAGAATTATTCAAATCCTTATTTCAACGGCACCAAATTTACAGGTGCATTCTACAAGAGCGATATATTCAATAGTTGCCTGACGGGCGGCGAGGTCTTAAATCCGGGAGATATTGGTGTTAGGGGTGGCGCCATTGATATTATTCCAGCTGCAAGCGGGCGTTTGGCGGACAGTTATTTTAAGAGTTATGGCATGCGTGATACAGGAGATTCTCCGTCCTCAATCAAAGGTACGGTAGGCGGGGCAGGCAGCGATGCGCCGGGTGGCCGTGCGGTGTTCTCACAAGATATCACCGGAGGCCGCGGGGCGACATATGATGCAGGAACAGAGGCCGAGGATCAAATTAAGAAGATGGCCGAACCCAAATATGAAGATAAAAATACCGACGGAACATCCAAGTATAAGACGGCAAAGGATTTTGGGAATGCCCATCAACTTTGGCAGGATGTCCATGACGGCAAGGAAAAGGCAACATGGTTAGTATATGCTTTGGGTCAAACTGCTACCGGGGCCGACGGTAAACCATCGACGGAAAAAACTTGGACAGGCATGGCCCGTCATGAGCCTTTGGGCAAGGGAAGCGTCTATGTGCTTTCTTTGGATGCTGATAGTAACAACTCTGGGGTGGCTGCGGATGTTAGCCATGATAATGGCAAGGAAAAGGACAAGGGCAAGCAGGAGGAGATTCAGTTCTCCAATTTATACCGTACTGATGCCAAAACCAAGAATCCTGCTTTCGCCGGTATTATGGTCAATGAGGATGGCAGCCATTGGGGTTTTGGTACGCAGATTATGCGCCGCGGCCTGCAAAATGGGTCTTATATTAGGGCCCAAGGCGGGGACATTTTAGCGCAGGCTAATCAGAATCAGGCAGTTCCTTATGATGTGCTCAATGATGCTACTGGTGCAGAACAACAAAAAGCCTTACTGGACAAGCTTAACAAACTTTTGCCTGCAAAGACCTTGCAAATACCCGTTTGGGATCCCAAGAGAGGTGTTTCAATGGTCTCCGTATCGCCGGCTGCGCCAACGTTTGGTACGACGACGTACACCAAGGAACAATTTATCAAATTCTTGCATGACCGTGTGGCTGATGTGGAAAACAGCCGCGGCATGCAACCAGGAGAATTAGCCAAGCAAGTTTTTGTCAAAGATGAAAGCGGCAAAGAAGTAGGGGTATTGCCAGCCAGGATATTTAACGGTGCGACCACAGCTATGACCACAGATATGTACATTAATCTTAACGGCATTACTTCCTTAGTGCCATCGGGTGAATGGAATTTAGCCATAACTCCCGATGCCAAAACGGCCGTCAAAGACAGCTATGCCGTGACGCTTAATGAAAAAGGCGGTAAAGACGCAGTGGCGATCAATTATGTGGTGGGCTTGCCTTTAGCAACAGGTGGCGGCATGCAAGCCATTGCCGGTGCGTTTCAGGCGGTACATCCGTTAGACAAGGAGGGTAAGTCTTTAAATGCTAACAATATAATCAACCTTCCCATGAATTATTCCATGTTTAAGGCCAGGGACCGTGTTGTCTTGACCGGCTATGAAGGCATCAATGCCATGACTCAATTGATGATGAAAAGCAATACCTCGCGCGCCAATCTTAGCAAGGCAGCCATTGAAAATGCCATGAATCCAAAGCAGGCAGAGAGAAACGGGCCTCCTGAGCCATCTGCTGCCCAGCCTGTGGCGATTGAAGCCGGTGCTATTGGCAAGCAAACCATGCAAGCGGTGTTAGGCTCCGGCAATCTGGTCCAGTTAAATTATTCGGGGTGGGACTCTAAAGCTAATGGATTTTCATTCGCACTTCCCGACGGGTTTAGTGTGAGAGCGGCCGATCCGAGCAAGCAAGCAGAGTTAAACCAGAAGATCGTCGAGCATTTGCAAAATGAAGGCGGTATTTCCCTGACCAATACGCAAGGTCAAACCGGCATGATAGTCATGCCGACCGTGCCGGAATTAAAAGCCGTGATTGATCATATCAGCCCTCAGATGGTAGACAATACGCGTTGGGCCACGACCAATGCCGGCCGTGTTATCCGCTACGATATAGATGGTCTCCATGCCAAACGCGAAAGTGCGGATGACGTAGAAGTGACGCTCGGCAAGAGCAAGACAGCTTTTTATGTCAGCGCTAAACATATACTGCCCGGCGAAGATAAAACAATTTTTGTCAAATCCGCCTATGCCCAAAACGGCCATATACTCGCGGCTGTGTCGGCTAAAGCGCTGGAACAGGCGCTGGATACGTACAGCAGCGGCCGCATAGGGTTTTATTTTAATGGCACATTGAAATACTTAAACCCTAAGGATGTAGCTGTTCCTGTGCAGATAACTAGAGATGGGGAGACGCGTAATGGGAGCATGACATGGAAAGATTTCATGAAATACAGCAATGGCGACAAAACTCCTGAGGCCAATGCATCCATTGCGGTCAGATATGCGGTCAATGCCCCAGGCGCGGATTCATTGGGCGAAACATCTCAAGGGATATCCGGAGAAATCACCCCCTGGTTATCCAATTCCAGTGACCGGAAAATAAGCATTGCCGCGGTCGATGTAGCCAAAATTGATGGCTTGGGAACCGTCAAGGTCAGGATCAAAACAAAGGGTGATGATGGACAGTCTGTAGAAGTAGAAAAAGAAATTTCTTTTAAAGACTGGTATAAGGGCACAAGTTCAAATAAAGAAGCTTTTGAAGGCACCGGCAATAATACGGCTGACACACACATTGAGACCAGGGACAATATCAGCGGCGAAGGAACTGAAGAAACCGTTGTAATGGGCAAATCCAAGGCAGCTAAGGTTGATGGATGGACGGTGTTTGACGGGAAGACATACCGCCAAGTTTCTTTTACTGCTGTGGAGCAGGCTATTAGCGCATCTGACGAGGAATTTAAAAATACGATGAGCACACCTTCCATCTTGCGTCCCATGCGGGGGGGATTAAGCGACAGGGACAGGGCCTTCCAATCTTTGTTTGACGGCGGAGATGTGTACCTGGATAACTACCGCGCCGAGGGTAAGGGTTCGAGGAAGAATACATTTAGGTCTGCAGTGGTTGATCCGCAGGATATAGCAGCGATTAAATTTTATGCGCGTGCGCCTGGCGTTGACACAACTAATACGTATAAGACTGATGTTGGTCCTGGATATGCTACACCGGGCATATCGGAGTTCTTACGGAAGCAAAAGATTGCTGAAGGTAGCGCAACTACGATGGGCGGGGTTGCGGTGGTGAGCTACACGCTTGATGCGGTTTCTGCTGTAGCGATCGCGACCGGGTTATTTAGCGTGGGCGCGGTTGCCTTACAAGCCTTTAAAACAGGTTCTATGCGCGCCGTAACTGCCGCGGTTGCCGTGAGTGCCGAAGAAGCCGCAGCAAAGGAAGCGACACAGGCGCTTACAACAATGGCTAGATTGCAAATTGCCAGGAGTGCAGCCTGGGCGGAGACTAAAGATCTGACTGCAAAATATGTCACGAAAGGTTTGATGGCCAAAACCGCTTTGACGGGTGTCGGATTGACAGCTGTGTATGCAAGGACCGGGGAAATTTCCGCAGAAACATTGACCAGTGCGGCTTTAAACCTCGTTGGTGGCAGCGGCGGGATGAAAATTCTGGGTGATTTCGGCGAAGCCGCAGGGGTTTCATCCATTGCCGGTAAAGTTGCCAATATGAAATGGTACACCGGCTTGGCGTTGACGACGGGTATTACGACCGCCGGCAGTGTGGCTGGCGATTACATCGGCTCTGATAAATTCGGGGGAGATCATCAATTTAATTTAGAAAAAGCCATTGTGCGCGGTATTGGTTTGGGGCCGGCGATATTTTTAAGTGCCAAGACGGCCGGTAAATGGGCGAATTTGCAGGGTGGCGGATTAGATAAAAGTGCCTTAACCATGTTTGGTAAAGGGGCTTTGGCCGTGGGTGCAGGTTGGACCGCTTATGGGTATGCGGATCAATTTAATCAGCAGC
>CAZBJT010000008.1:0-15640 GCA_964492215.1 uncultured Planctomycetales bacterium
GCAAATGGCTGTAAACCGAAGCCAACGGCAAAAATATCCCGTTCCGCATACAATACAACTTAACTCTTTTGCTCGAGCCATTCATAGCAAATAATTAAATTACCCTAGGTGTCTGGAAATAGGAAAGAATAGGCGAGAAAGTCTATGGGGTTTAGATATTTACGTGTGATTGTTTCGCGGTTATTTTTACGCTGTAAAGGCGGAGTTTATGTTAATATAGCGGCATAATTTTTACACAATATGAGCGACAATCGTCCAAAATTTCCCCTTTATTTGCCTAACACCTTAAGTGCTGCCGCGCTTTTTGCCTTATTTACCCTACAGGGTTTAATGGCATTGACTTTGCTGCGGCCGATGCTTGGCGCCGTATTATACGGAGGCCTGATCGTGCTGCTTGTAGGTGTGCAAGCAGTAATAGTATTTATATTACGCCAGCGGTTAAGCGACCCTGATCTTTGGCAGAAGGTATTGCCGTTTATGGGATTAACCCTGGCTGGGGTGTGGGTGCAGGCATTTGCGGTGTTTAAGATCATGCGTTTCGGGCATCTTTTTTGGGCACAGGCGCTTTTGTATATATCTATCGCTGCCCTTTGCCTTTGCCAGGTCTTTTATCCGGAGTTTAGGCGTTCCATGCCGGCGGTCCACCGTTTGTTGTCTATGGATCGTCGACGGGTATGGGGGGTCTATGGGGCAGAAGTTTTATTGATCGGTCTTTTGGTGGCCCTGGTTTTTATGCCTGATTTAGACGCGGTGCTGGCCCGCATGTTTACCTATGATAAGTTCTACCATTTGGAAAGTTTTTTCATGGCCCCGGGTTGGGCTTATGAAAAAGGATTGACCCTAAACGTTGATATCACAAGCCAATACAGCCTTATTGTTCCCATTATTTTTAATAAATTGGCCCATTGGACCGGCGGCTTTGACCATGCGCATGTGGTGCGTTTATTGATCACATGGGTCATGTTTTATTACATCCTGTTTTATTTTTTTGTGCGCCAATGGACCGGCAGCCTGTTGCTGGCGGGTTTTGCAGTGGTTTTGTTAGTTAAGCTCCAGTTTTTTCATTGGGGCGTGCTGCCGCTGGTGTGGATTTATCCATCAGCCACACCGGTGCGTTTCGGTTTTGATTTGTTGTTCCTGTTTTTTTGCTGGCGTTTTGCGCAAGAGCGCAAGTTATCCTGGCTGGCATGGGCGGCGGCGGTCAATGGTTTAAATTTGGTCTGGATGGCAGACGTAGGATTGTACATGTGGTTTGCCTTGGCTGCGGCTTGCGCGATGTGGGCCATTGAGCAAAAAAGTAAGGCGGCTTGGGGTCAGGTCATCGCTTTTTTATTCATGCCTTTTTTGCTGGCGTTTGTGCTGTTGTGGTTTTTTTATGGAAGCCATGTGGGGCAGATGCAGTTTTGGCATAATACGTCGGAGTTTGCGGCCCTGTTTGTTCAAGGCTGGGGGGCTTTGCCCATGACTGACGGGCTAAAAGACAAGCAGGTGTTTGCTTTTGCAATGGGATTTGCCATCCCGCTGTTTTATGTATGGACATTGCTATGGTCTTTAGGCCGCATGGCGGCTAAAAAAGCGGATGCATCGAGCCTATTCATGTTGTTCGTCTGCATTTATGGCCTGGGCCTGTATCATTATTTTATCCATCGCTCGGCTGTCACCAGTTATTATCCAGTGGCCGGGCCCATGGTTTTAGTTTTGGTCCATTGGCTGAAAATAATAACAGAGCGCTTGCCCCGCGCATGGGGACGGTATAGCCGGTTATTCTTTTTGGTTTGGGCTTTTACCGGATTGACCACCGGTTATTTATTTGCGTATTATCCTAATTTTTTGAATTTATCTGGTTATGTGTGGACCCCTGAAAAGAATTTTTATCATCAAGGGTTTAATTTTGAGGAAGATGCGGCGCTGATTGAGCGTTTCACATCGGCAGATGAGCCCGTGGCCTTGCTCAGCAGTTTTGAGGTCAAGATGCTCATGCAGGCGGACCGTAAACCCTACTTTTATTATTTTTATTTGATGGAAAGTGCCCATATGGAAAGGCCGGAATACCGCGGGGTATTGCTTCATAACCGGGAGCGTTTAGATAAGACGCTGGCGCAATTGCAGCAACAGCCGCCGCATTATATCTTCATTGAGCGCAAGCTCATGGACGGTGAACTGGCCCAAGCCAATGAAGCTAAGCAGGAAGCGCTTAAAATTTTATTGGATTATATTCGCGGGCATTATCAGCCGGGCGTGACAGGCAAGTATTTACAGGTATTTACTCAAAAGTAAGGATTAGCAGCAATGACATTCATGTTGGCGACTTTGGCACTTTTGATCAGTGTGCAGCTTACCTTAGGGCTGGCGTGGCTTTTAAGTTTTTTTCCGCCGCCACAGCCTTTAGCCGCGACAGTCTTTGCGGAATGGCAATATCTGCTAAAGCCCGAATGGGAGGGATTACTTTATCATTTTTTTATAGCGGCGGCCGTAGGGGCGTGGATTTTTTTATGGCGGTTTTGGCCCGGCTGTTTTTTAGGGGACCAAAGCCCCTCGCAGCAACGCTCATTTTTAACGGCCGAAGTTGTTTTGTCTGTGGCTTTGCTGGGCGCGGGATTTATGATGGTGGCGCCTGGGGGGTCGGGCAGTTTACCTCACATCATTTTTGTTTTATTACTGATTTTATCTTTGGCCAATAAAATACTATGGCGCCCCATGCCGTACCGCAACGAGGCTGTTGGCCCCCAGGAGATAAAGGAAATAAGTTTGATGCAGCCGCAGGAAAACAAGAACACACTACTGGTCGCGATAAGCGCATTGGCTATCAGTTTGTATTTGGCTGTGCTGATAGGTATTGTGGTTTCTTTTATGCCGACCGAATATCACGAAGAGGTCAAAGATTTCTTCTTGCGCCACCGCACCAAATTTGTGCGTGAATACGATTTGTTCATTTACCGCTCATGCATTATTGCTTATTTTGCATTAACGGCAGCAGCCTTGACCGTTTTTCAAAAACGCCTGACAGAAAAAACATTCACGGATGCGTTAGGGCGTTTTGCGGCCGTTAATTTTGCCTGGGTCATGCTCGAGTTTTTCGCTGCATTCAAAGTGGTGCTTTATCATGCGCCGGTATGGGCCACGGTATTCCTGTATGCGGCAGCCGCCGGACATGCCTTAAGTTTGGTGTTTTGGCCGGAGATCGACGGGATGGTCAAAAGACTCAGTGCTTTTTTACGGGCATTACCTTTAGAACAAAAGAAATGGTACTGGTGGGAAATTGTTGTACTGGTCTTTGTCGTATGGGTGCCTGCCGCCGCTGTCCCGCACCTTGAAGCCATGATACAGCCTTACGGCCTACGCATAGAACCGCGGTTCCTCATAGGCATGATGACGGCGAGTGCCTTGTATTTTGTCTTGTTCTACATCTTTCTGCGCCGCTATTTTCAGGATGTTCTGCTGGCATTGGCCGGGGTCGTCTTAGCGATCAAATGGCAGTTGTTCCATTATGGGGCCATGCCTTTGCCGTGGCTTTTTCCTTACAGCACGGTCATCAATTACGGTGTTGATATCATTGTCTTTTTGGTTTTGCTTCAATACCTTCAAAAGCATAAACCCTGGTGGCTGATTTTAGCGTCCATCGGTGTGGGAGGGGAGTTCATTTGGAAGCCGGATACGGGTCTTTATTTGCTGCTTTCTTTTTATGTGTATGTAATTTTATTGTTCTTTTCTACTGATTTCCGCCGGGAATTCACCCATATGCTGGCGGTGAAAGCTGCGGTTGTTCTGCCGCTTTTAGTTGCCGGGATATTTTATTTTCTTTTGCATGGCCAAAGCCTGATCCCTTTAGAACGCAACATCCAGGCTGTGCCGTATTATTATTGTTTGCATACCAGGAGTTTTGCGGCCTTTATCAATAGTTACACCATTCCTATTTTTTACACGTGGACTTTATTGATCATGGGAGGGAAATATTTCTTAAAAGAACAAGAGGGTAAGGATATTTTCATCCCGGTGTTAAGCGTGTACGGCTTACTGCTTTTTCAACACTACCTGATCCAGCCCTCGGTCACCGGCTATAATGCCGCGTGCGTGCCGCTGGTCATTGTTATGTGTTTCTGGCTACAACGCTTATTAACGCACAGCTGCCCCGCCTGGAAAAACCATGTCTTGGTCTTATTGCTGTTTGTTTTGATGATAGCATTAGGTACGAACCGTTTATTTTTGGTTTATCCGCATCTATTGTTTGGAGCAGGTTCATGAGCCACCATTTCTTCTCACGTCAAAGCAAAGGGCTTTTACTCTTAAGCACAGTCAGTGTGATGGCGGCAGCCCAGGTGGTTGTGTTGATGTATTGGGTCACCGTGCTGTTGAATATCAACATTGCTATCCCCGCCGCGCATTTCCTGTATTTCTATGCGTTTATTGCGGCGGCATTTATCGCCCAAGTAGTCCTTCTATCTGTATTCCGGCATCGTTTGGAAGAGCCGCAAGCATTGTCATCGATCGCCATTTATGCCTTAGGCCAATTAATCATCCTGGCCTTAATAGGCCTCGCTTTGTTTAAAACCATTATTTATGATTACCGTTCGCAGTTGGCCTGGCAGGCTTTTCACATTTTGTGTGTCGTGATGATTTTAAAGGATGTTTTTTGGTCAGGTTGGATTTATTTGGCCCGGCGCGCAGGCCAACTGGCCCAACAAGTAAATCCGCGCATGGCCGTGATGATATTCGATACCATTTTTATTTGTGTGATCGTGGGATTGATCTATGTGCCGGACATCGAAGCCATGGTGGCCCATATTTTCATGGGCGAACATTTTGGCCACATGGACGCTTTTTTAATGGCCCCGACCTGGACCATCATTTCAGGCAGCATGATCAATGTGGACATGGTGTCGAATTATTGTTTCGGTCTGGCCTTTATTGCGGCCTTCTTTACCAAGCTCATGGGTGGCTTTAATTACTTGAATGCGTTTACATTGATCGTTTGGATGACAATCGTCTATTACATTGCGGTGTATATCTTTTTGCGCTGGTGGTTGGGTTCGGTGACTTTGGCCGTGGCTTGCTGGCTGATCGGATTTAAGGCGCAGATGTTTTTTTCTTTGTCTTATCCGTTTATTTTTACATACCCCACCCAAACAATGGCGCGCAGTTTTATGGATATTTTTTGTTTCCTCTGTTTGCTTGGGTATTGCCGCACTCAGAAGAGGATGTTCTTGTGGGCCGGGGCATTTATATGCGCGATGGGTTTATGGTATATCATCTCGACAGGTTTTTATCTGGCCATTACTTTTATGGCTTTGCTGATGTTTATTTATGTCGATCAATACCGGCGAAAGGCCCCTGTTTCTTGGGTGATTGTTTTGGGGTTTGCCGTGGTCATTTTTACGCTGGCCCTTTATTTGTGCACCACCGGCGCTGCCTTTTTTTCACCCATCTTTTGGGCCAATACAGCGGATTATATCCGTATTTACATGCTGGTTTCCGCCGCCCCGTTTTTAGATTTGCTGCAGTACCAGCAATTTTGGGATTTGCTTGTAGGGATATCAATACCTATTGTTTATATGCTGACGATTGTGACGGTAAGCGTATTTTGGTGGAAGGGGCGTATGCGATGGCCGGACCTCATGGCGGTTATTTTAAGCGTGTATGGTTTGGGGCAATTGGAGCAGTATGTGATGCTTTCTTTCGGCAATACGTATTATGCCAAAGCTTTGCCGTTTTTCTTTGTATTATTCTTCTGGATCAATAAAATAATGCAGGGCTTTACGCCCTATTACCGCCGGTTATGCGGATGTATGCTGGCGGCCCTGGCAGCGGTGGCTTTGCTGACTAATCATGCATTTATCAGTTTTCCCAATATGTTTAATTTATCCCGCAATCCTTTGGTCGATCCGGTAGTAGCACGCCCGCTGGTCGACGGAAATCCATACTTTTATCATAAGTTTAGGGGCTATACGCCGGACACGCGCCTGCCGGTTAATTCCCTGGGTCAAAATGATGACGGGTTTTTTACCGAAAGGGAATTCCAAACCCATGAGCAGCTCAAAGAACGTTATCGCCAGCTGACGGATTTAAGTGAGGATGTGGCATTGATCAAGTCCCTGACAAAGCATGGGGAGAAGGTGCCGCTACTGAGCAGTTATGAGGTCATGCTATTGTCCCGGGCTGACCGCCGCTCGTTTTTTAATTCATTTCCTTTTGTCGATAACCGGCCCATGAGCATGCGGTTTTTGCCCATTGATGTTTTATTTACCACCCAGGACGTGGCCAAGACTTTGCAAAATCTAGACGCGCATAAGCCTCCGTATATTTTTATGGAGAAAGTCATGCTTCAGCAGCAAGACATGCCGGCCCGCTATGAGCGTGATACCCCCGGGGTGATGGCGGTGTTGCGTTATATATGGGCCAATTACGAGCCTGATGCCCAAGGCCGCTATTTAATTGCCATGAAAAGGAAAGGGCTTTAATGAGTAAAGCAGTGAAAGTCAATATTCCCTGGGCGCGCCCATTTTTTTCCAAAGCGGAACAACGTTATGTAAGTGATGCGGTGCGTTCGACCTGGGTGTCACGCGGGCCCTATGCGGCGAAATTTGAAACCCAAATAAATCAGTTGCTTAAGTCCAAGCATGGCGTGGCCACCTCGAACGGGACCGCGTCGCTTTATTTGGCCTTATTGGGTTTGAGTATTGGCCGCGGCGATGAAGTGATAGTGCCCGGACTTACCTTTGTGGCACCCGCCAATATGGTCTTGGCCGTCGGTGCTAAGCCTGTGTTCGCGGACATTGATCCGCTCACCTGGTGCATTTCCCCGCAAGCGATTGAAAAGAAAATAACTGCTAAGACTAAGGCGATTATTGTGGTGCATTTGTACGGCAATGTGTGTGATATGAAAGCCATTTTGGCCATGGCCCGCAAGCATCGTTTGCGCGTGATCGAAGATACGGCCGAAGCGATTTTTTCTAAATATGACGGGAAATATGTAGGGACTTTAGGCGATGTCGGTTGTTTTAGTTTTCACGCCGCCAAGACCATCACCACCGGCGAGGGTGGTTTTATCACCACCCAAAATGCGGCCTTGCACGCCGGCATTGAACGGTTGTCAGACCAGGGCCGTACCCGGGGGCGGCGTTATTGGCATGACATGGTGGGCTTTAATTTCCGCATCACCGATTTACAAGCTGCCGTCGGGTGCGGGCAATTGGCGAGCTTGCCGCGCATCATGGCCGCTAAGAAAAAAATGCATCATTTATATGTACGCCATTTGAATAATGAGGCGGGGATAGTCTTGCAGCATATTTTACCGGATGCAGAACCGTTGATTTGGGTCGTGGCCATCAAGATCGACCCTAAGGTTTTTGGCTGCAGCCGCGATGCGCTTATGGCTAAACTTTTAAAGGCTGGCATTGAAACCAGGCCGGGATTTTATCCCTTTAATGCCATGCCGTTTTATAAAGCACCGGCTTTGCCGGTTTCAGCCCAAGTGGGGCTTCATGTGATTTGTTTACCCCTATCCGTCGATTTAACCGCTCAAGAGATACAATTTATTTGCCGTACGCTCTTGGCATTGCGTAAAGACTAAGGATTATGGACAAAGTGCCTCACGTATCAGTGATTTTGCCGGCGTACAATGAACGGGGGAATATCCTGCCGTTGACCCATGCCATCCACGAGGCCTTGGGGCCTATCAGCCATGAAGTTATTATCGTCGATGACAATAGCCCGGACGGTACGTATGAAGAAGTCGTGGCGGCGAAGCTGCCGTATGTGCGCGTTTTTTTGCGTCAACAAGACCGGGGCTTAGCTAAATCAATCCGCCATGGGTTAGAACAGGCGCAAGGCGATAAGCTCATCGTCATGGATTCTGATTTCAATCATCCGCCGCAGGATTTGCCTTTTATCGTCGCGGCACTTGATCATTATGAAGCGGCCTTAGGGACGCGTTTTGTCTATGGCGGGAACATGACAAGCCTGCTGCGTTATCACTTAAGCTGGCTTTTTAATATTTTTGTGCGCTTTACCTTAGGCGGTGCCATCACGGATAATTTGTCCGGATTTTTCGGCATACGGCGCAAGGCATTGAATGGGCTTGCTTATGATGAGATCTTTTACGGTTACGGCGAGTATTACATCCGTTTGCTTTATGAGCTGCAGCAGCGCCAATTAAATATTGTGCAGTTTCCCGTGGCCTATGGCCGGCGGCTGCAGGGGCAGGGCAATACGAATTTTCTGCCGACATTTATCAAATACACATCCGCCACCATGTCCTTTGCCTGGGCTAAACGGTTTCAGGGAAAGAAAACTTAACTTATGAATCCAATCGCCTTATTGACGGCATTCACCTTATTGGCCTCGGTGCAGGTGTTGATCGTGGTCATTCATGTGTATAGTTTTATCCCCATCCCCTGGCCGTCGCCGGTACCGCCGGGCCTGGAACCGGAGAGGGAGAATTTCTTTTATATCATTTTTCTAACGCTCATTTGCAGCATCGGTGTGGCGGCCTTTAAATGGATATATCCTAAATTAGAGCAGCAACAATCCCGGCGGGATTTTGCCATATTCTTGATGGCCGAATGCTGGTGGGTATTTTGGCAGCTTTTTGCTTTCTTCAAATGGACCACCTACCGTTACCCTTTTTACAATGTGCTCTCTTATGAAGACGGCAGCTGGGTCACTCCTTTTTTTTACGGGGTGCTGGCCTGTTCTATTTTGTCCAAGGTGTTTTGGCCGGAACTATCCCGGTGGTGGAAGATAGGCTTAAGCTGGCAGCCCGGCTTGCCATGGGTGCAGCTGGCGGATGGCCTGGTTATTGCCGGTATTTTAGCGGCCTTGGCCGTGCCGCATACCGAAGATGTATTGGCCCTTAATTATGTATGGGACCAGATGAACCGTCTGGATGTATGGACCGCCGGCGGGCAATGGACCTATGACGCGGTCATTTGGACCATGATCATCAGCGCCGTTATTTTGTTTTCCGCTTTTTATTTATTTTTGCGGCGATGGCTGCATAGCGTTACATTGGCTATTTTCGGTGTTGTTTTGAGCATCAAAATGCAATTGTTCCATTACGGCCTCTCGCCCATATGGCTGATACCGCCGTCGACGGACGGATGGTTGTCCCTGCAGGGCTTTGACCATGTTCCCATGTACAAGCCTTTGCAAGTGCGGCAATTCTTTCCGTTTTTCATGACATTTTTAGTCCCCATGTTCTTTGTGTTGAACCTGACTTTATTGTGGTTCCGGCGCACAATCGCCCTTAAGCGCGGGGACATGCCGGCGATCGCCATGGCCGCGGCAGGTCTTCTCATTTATCCTTGGGCCATTGCTCATCCGACCATCGGTGCCTACGGCATGGTGGCGATACCCTTTATGGCCCTGATCTGTTTTTGGATCGATATTTGCCGCCAGATGCTTACGATCAATTTACGGCGGGTGGCTGGGGTAGGATTAGCGACGGTGGCTGTCATCATGTTATTGACCAACCGTTTGTTTATTATTTATCCCCACATCTGGCAGCCTCAAAGCCAGCGTTTTATCAAAGAACGCCAGTTTTATCAGCAATGGTTTAACTTTGATGAAGATGCGGCCTTGATACAAAAATGGCAGCCTAATGACAGGGTGGCTATTTTGAGCAGTTTTGAGGTCGGTATTTTGCAAAAGGCGTACCGCAGTTCTTTTTTGCCGCATACGCCGGTCATGGCATCCACCTTGCCTATTAATCCATCCGTCGGTGGTTTTAGGCTTAAGACCAAGGCCCAAGTCATGGATGTGATTAATGCACTGGATGAATGGTCGCCGCCTGTCTTTTTTATTGATAAGAAAATATGGGCATTAAACGAGCAGCAAATGGCCGGCAGTGCTTTGGCCGTATTGATGGAGCGCTTGCATGGGCATTATGAGCCGGTAGCCCAAGGTAAGTATTTGATCGTTTTAAAAAAGAAAGAGTAAGCGTTGAGTCCTTTTATTGTGCTGGCATTAGCGGCTTTTGTGGAAAGTGTGCAATGGTTGATCGTCATGGCGATCATCTCACAGCATATTCCCGTCGATTCCACTTATTATATGGCCCGGGCTTTTGAAAAGCAAAAGACCACCTTTGGGATGACCCGTCAATTATGGCTGTACCGTATTTTTGTGCTGATGAGCATGGGGCTGTCTGCCGTCGGGGTTTTATTTTTTAATAAACACATGCAGGACAAGAAATTTGTCACGGCTTTAGGCTGGTATACGGCCGCGCAGGCGGTGTTGATTGTAGTGCAGGGCTTTGCGGTTTTTAAGATCGTCTCTTTGGGTTCTCCGGAGTGGGCTTGGGGTTTATTGTACGCGGGTGTTATCTTTGCTGTTTTATCGCGCATTTTTTGGATAGAGATAGCTAAAGCTGTGGTGCTGTTAAGTCAGATGAGAACAGAAGGGCGGCTGCAGGCATGGGGCTGGGTAGTGGATGCCGGCATTATTCTTGTGGCACAAATTATCCTAGTGATGATTTGGCCCAAAGGCATCAGTGGTTTATGGGGATGCATGCTGTATTTCGTTTTATTTTATTTATTTTTGCGGATGCTGCTCAATCACACCGCCGGTGCTTTATTAGGGCTCTTTTTATGGATGAAGTGGAGTCTTTTTTATGCGGGCTTTGGCCCCAGTGTATGGTTGCCGGCCATGGGTCCGACACGGCTTTGCCTGGATGTTCCGGTATTTTTGTGCCTGGCCTTTTATAGCAAAACCAAAGAGGCGCATTTCTTTATCACAGCCTGTGCCTTGACCGGCCTGGCGGTTATTGTTGGTACACCGACGGGTCTTATTTTATTATTGGCGCTGACTATGTATGGGGCCGGCATGTATGCCCAGGATAAGTTCAACATTAAATGCAGTTTATTTTTGTCATGGGCCATGGCGGTATTTAATTTTAAGGCTGGTTTTATGATGCTTACGGCAGGCCACGCCAATATACCCATTTATATGCCTTTGGCCCAGCGTCATTTCTTTATTTTTTTAGCGAGTTTAATTGTGCCTTTGATTTATGCAATGATAATTGCGCTGCTGGGTTCCTTATCGTATGTACGTGCTGTATCCAAAGATCACTGGCTGATGATCACTGTCAGTGCCTACGGACTTGGCCTTTATTTCGGTTTTATGGCAGATACTAATCCGCAGCACTATTATGCCGTGGCCATGCCTTTGGCCTGTGTGGCCGGATTTTTATTGGTGCAGGCATTAAAGGGATGCGCGATGCTAAAGCGGAGGTATGTATGCCGCTCATAGCCAATGTGTTGTGTTTATCTGTGCTCATTTTTATCGAGAGTGTGCAGCTGTTGATTTATGCCGGCACCTTATTAGGCTATCAGCCCGCTGGGCAAACGGCATTTTACGCGGCCTTTCTTTGTTGCGTTTTGGGTGCGCATATGTGGGCTTTGTGGTTTTTCCGTCAGAAGCTCAATGATAATAGTTATTTCTTGTCCTGGATCCCGTTTATCCTGACAGAAGGGGTATTGGTTTTTTGGCAATTAAGCGCTTTGTGGCAAATGATTGTGTATGGCAGCCGTTCACCGCTGGCCTGGCGGGCGTATATGGTGGTTTTGATTTTAAGTGTGCTTAATAAAATATTCTGGCCTAAGATCCGTCAGGCTGGTGTGGCGGTTTCCAATTTTATTTTTGACCCTCAACGCCAGGCGGTGTTGCGGCCGATCGCTGATGCATTGTGCTTGCTGTTGATCGCTCTGATTATTTATGTCCCGGACCCTGAGGCCTCGTTGGCCAAGATGTTTTTCGGTGAGCATTTCGGTCATTATGACTTTACGATCATGGGGCCGGCCTATGCCAGCCTGTCGGGGAATTTATTATTTGTGGATACGATGTCGACGTATGGTTTTGGCATGCCGTGGATTTTGGCACGGGTGGCTCAATATTGTTTGGGGGGATTTAATGATTTAAGTATTTTTATCATGGTCGTATGCATATGCATCGTTGTCTATTTGTTTTATTACGGGCTTTTACGTTTTTGGCTTAAAAGTATTATGTTGGCGTTGGCGGCCGTGTTGGTGTGTATCAAGATGCAAATGTTTTACAGCTTTGCCTACCCGTTGACCTTTACTTACCCTGATTCCTGCGCGGTGCGTTTTTGCACGGACATCTTTTTTTGGGCCGCCATTTTGATGCATTTAAGGACGCATCGCCCTATATTCTTAGGTGTAGCTGCCTGTTGCACGGGTTTTTCAATATTCTTTATTCTATCGACGGGCATGGATTTATTGATGGCGCTATACGCCTATATGGCCATGCATTTAGTCACGGGGGCCTATCGCCGTTATGTTTGCCCCTCACCCAGCGCATGGTGGGTGGTGGTGTGCTTTTATCTATTGCCTATCGTCGTCGCTCTTGGATTTTATGTGGCTGCGGCAGGTCATTATGCATTGACCGCGTCCTTCTGGCAGAACATCGGCCAAATGCACGGGCTTTTCCTGGATGGGTTTTTTAACAATTTAATTTATTTTCATCCCTTGCGCATAGGTGAGTATTGGAATGCGTGGATGTCTTTAATCATCCCCACGGTATTGGTGTTGACCATGTTGATTGTCATGGTTGAGGCGTATATGGGTGCCGGCCCTTATGAAAATTTGCTACTTTTGCCCATTGCGGTGTATGGCTTGAGCATGTTTCAGCATTATGTGGATTTACCCGTCGGTAATAATTATTACATGCGGGCTTTGCCTTTTGTTTTTATTTTTTTTCATTGGATCAACCGTGCGCTAAGTTTACTGCCGGACCTATGGCGCCGCCGGGCGGCTTTAGCGATATTGGGCATTGCGGCGTATGCCTTGTGCACGAATCACATTTTCATCAGCCACCCTAATGTATTTAATTTATCCCGTAACCCCATGGTGGATCCCCTGGTGGCTGAACCATTGCCTGACGGGCGTCCCTATTTCAATCATAAAGAAGGCTTTATCAATGAAACCTATTTAGTGCCGCTCAATTCTTTGGGTGAAAAAGACCAGGGGTTTCATTACGAGTATGAGTTCCCCGATGATGAAACATTAAAGCAGTATTACCGCAAGGAAAGCGATTTTTCCATCGACGCTAAATTCATTGCCAATTTGACGAATGCGGGCGATAAGGTAGTGCTCATTAGCAATTATGATTGGCGCATTTTGGCTGCTGCCAAACGCAGACCGTTTTTTTATGCGTTCCCGCTGTTTGAGTCGCGCCCCATGCGTGCACGTTCCTTTGCGCATACGGCCCTTTATCATAAGGATTTCTTAAACAGGGAATTACAAAATTTAGAGACCTTTAAACCTGAATATGTTTTTATCCAACGCATGTATTTAACCAATGATTTGCCGCAAGCGTATTATAAAGATTATGAAGACTTAATCGCCTTGATCAATTATGTGAAGAAACATTATGCGCCGTACAAAGAAGGGTATTATTTAAGCGCCCTTAAACGGGTGGAAGGATAGGAGGAGGGGTCTGTGAAATCATTCTTAAAAAATTTGCGTTTATATGCCGATCCATTTAGCACACCGTCTTTAGTCAAGACCATGGTTTTGTTAGGGCTGGTTGCCATCCTTACCTGTATCGCTATTTTTCCCGAGATGTTTATCAGGCAAGAGATCAGTTTTTTTTGGTGGAGTGATTATTTGATTGATTATTACTCGACCTTTTTAATGACCACATTCTTTTACCAGGGCGGGATACAGTTTTGGGATTTCTTTGGGCAAATGCCGCACACCTTCTTTATGGCCACCCACGGCATGTTCCGTTTGCCGAATGTATTGACGGCACTCAGCTATTTCATCATCTCGCCTTTCTCAAATAATTCCGCCGAATGTTTTCACCAGGTATTTACCTGGGTTTATGTCCTGACCCTCATGTTGATACGCCTGACCGGCATATTTTTGCTGTTAAAACGCCTGACGGACAATAAGTGGGTGTTGACGGCAGGCTCGATCATTGCCGCAGTTTTGTTCTGCGGGCCGGCGTTTATGATCGGGACCTTTTATCAAAGTTTTTATCCGCTCTTAATGTATTTTATCTTGAGTTTTTTTATGACTTTCCGCCTTGTCTATGCGTCGATGGCGCTTTTGTTCATGATTTTTTCCTTAAGCCAAGGCATGGTGCATACCTGTTATATGTATTTGGGTATTCATTTGTTCGTGTGCGCTTCGCTGGGTTGGGTATGGTTTTGTAATAAACCCCTCGCCATGCAATGGTTTAAGGATTTGCGCCGTTCCCGTCAGGTATTATGGCAAGATGGGATCATGCTGGCTGTGTTGGCTGTCATTGTTTTGGGGCCGTATTTTTATATGCAGGCGGTTTGTTTTAAAGATTTCGACTATGGCTTGGCCCAAAGCCGTTTGGCCCATTTGTGGGGAATTGCCGATTATTTTCATAAGCTCCCACTGGATTTGGCTAATTTCCAGGATTTCTTCCGTCGGATGTTTGATTTTACATTTGAGCCGGGCATGTCGTTCTTCTTGGGGTACATGTTATTTTTCTTAAGTGTTGTGGCCTTGGCCTTTTCACGCGATAACCGCAAATGGATTTTTGCGGTGACTATCCTTTTGGTTTGGTTGATCAATTTCCCGAGGGACGGGGCATTTTGGGGACTGGAAGGCCATTGGCTTAATGTGCTGACCAATCCGCTTAAGTCCATGGTGCGTTCTTATCATATGGCCAGCCATGCGATCATTCCCTATTTATTGGTCCCGCTGGCGGTGATAGGCATACAATCCCTGATCGATATCAACAAAACCGGGCATTCGCCGAGCAACCGGCGCTTTAATGTGGTGCTGGCGGTGATGGCCTTATTTGTAGCCACGAGCCTGGCTTATGAACCGGCGATTGTCCGCACCTATTTGATAGGTTCATTGGCTTTGTCCATGCTGGCGTTAAGGATGATCATGGTTGCCCGTCGACCAAACAGCCGTACTCACGCCGCTATGATCCTGGCCGCCTTGATGATGGCGGATATTTTCTTAAGTATCTATCAGATGAAAAGCATTTTAACGTATTACCATATCCGGCCGCACGTGACGTCGTTTATGCCGCAATCAACCCCTATTGTCCTGGATTATCAAAACCCCAAATTATTTCCTTTTGTTGATCGGCTGGATACGTATTCACTTGATCATGAACCGAATATCTGGACATTGCGTGACATGAGCGGCACGTTCTTTCATATGTTTAATCAAGAATGGATGTTCCGCCCGGCGGACGTATATAACCCGCGCCATGTGTCGTACCGCCATTGGGTGGGCAATCGCGTCATGAGGGAGTATGGAAAACAAAACGATCAATTGGTTTTCTTTGCCCCCAATGCCATTGCTTTTAGTCCGGATGGTTTAGAGAGAATAGTTAAGGATAATCTATCCCGTGATGTGGTGATGGTCGAGGGTGATCCTAATTTGGTCGACGATGCATGGCCGCAAAGACCATCCGTGGTTCCACCGGAGCAATGGGTGCCGCTGGCAGCTGAATTAAAAGAATCCGAGCAGCGATTGCTGCCTGACCATCAGATGTTAATCTGGGAATTTCCGGTGCAAGGCAAGCTCCCTGATTATTTTATGACGACCGCCATGACCCAGTCAAAGATGGTGCGCTTTGTCGTGCAATTAGAGCCGCAAAAATTCGTGGAATTATCCCCGGTGCAGGGGAAGTTGAT